>USDF01000014.1 GCA_900553405.1 uncultured Clostridium sp.
ATGAGAGGTTAAAATGGAATTAGAAGAAGCAATAAAAAATAGAAGAAGTATTAGAGAAAATATACAAATGAAGGTGTACCAAATGAGCTAATAAAGTGTGCAAGATTAACACCATTGGTTAAAAATAGAAAATAAAGAAATTCAATAGATTATATATACAAAAAAACAGGAGATATAAAATGAAAATTTTAAAAACAATAATATCAAGTCTAAAACATACAAAACTATTGATACTAATATTCTTTTTATTAAGTATAGTGATAACATATTTAACAACATATATACCAGTTATAATACAGTATTTTATTGATGTATTATTAAATCAAAATGTTAATAATGCATCAATTGAATTTTTTATTAGCTTATTTAATGATAAACTATCATTCATACCAATAACATGTATTTTATTATTTGCAACAGAAGGAATAATAGTGTTATCAACATATATAAGAACTATAACTAAAAATAAAATAATACAAGAATTTCAATTTGAATTAAAGTTAAAACTATTTGACCATATACAAAACTTAACATATCAAGATTTTTATAAAAATTCACTTGCAGATTTAGTTCAAAATTCTACAGATGATGTCAATAATATAGTGAATTTTATAGAAAAGCAATTTACATACATATTAGATTTAGTTTTAATAATTATATTTGCAATAGGACAACTAGCTAACCTAAATATAAGATTATCTGTAGTAATGATTGTAGCAACTTTAATAATAATTATATTATCAATTTGGTATTTCAAAAAGTCTAAGCCAATAATTGAAAATAGAATTAAAGCTCAAAAAGAACTATATGCAAAAATAAATGATAATTATTCCAATATAAAATTTATGAAAGTTAATAACCTTCAAGAAAAAGAAATTGAAAGATTTGAACAGGTAAATAACAACAATTTTGAAGTAAATAAGAAAAAAATAGTATTAGATAGCTTCTACAAAACCATAACTAGTAGCATTGTTAAAACTCAAACGCCAGCAATATTTATAATAAGTAGTTTTCTATATGCTAATGGATTTATTTCTATAGGAAGTATATATGTAACTATAAACTATGCTAATAAAATTACTAGAGCATTTACGGATTTAGCAGAAATATTAGAATTCTTTAATTTATGTATGGTATCATATAAAAGGCTTAATAACTTATTAAAATTAACACTAGAGGATGAAGATAAAAATAATAATATACAAATAAAAAATATTACTATAACATTTAAAAATGCAAATATAAAAGTAAATGGAACAACTATATTGTCTAATTTAAATTTTACAATTGAGCCAAATGAAAAAGTTATGATAGTTGGAAGCACAGGAAGCGGAAAATCGATATTACTTAAAACATTAATAGGATTTTATGAGTATGAAGGAAGTATAAAAATAGGAAAATATGAAGTAAAAAAATTAAATAAAAAGGCAGTAAGAGAAAATATTTGCTTACTTTTACAAGATTCATATTTATTCTCTAGAACAATAGCAGAAAATATAAAAATATTAGTCCCACAAATATCATATCCAGAAATAGTAGAACTTTCAAGTTTCTTTTCATTCCATAATGATGTACAAAAATTCAATGATGGATATGATAGCAAAATAGGAAGAAATGGAATAGCATTATCAAAAGGACAAAAACAGAGGTTAGTATTAGTAAGAGCGTATACAAAACCAAAGCCTATAATGATTTTTGATGACTCATTTAGTGCAATAGATAGAATAAACAAGAAAAATATATTAGATAATTTATTATCATTAGAAGATAACTCAAGCAAAATATTTATAACACATGATATAGAATTAGCACCTAAATTTGATAAAATAATCTACTTGAATAAAGGACAAGCACTATCTGGAAAACATGAAGAATTATTAAACAATGAAAATTATAAAAAATTATATGAACTTAATTTAGATAAAGTAGGAGAAGAGTATGTTTAATAAACAAAAATTAAAAGAAATGTTTAATTTTACAACTAATAAAAAACAAACCATAAAAAGAACAATATATGAGATTATTCAAATAGCTCCAGCTTTTGTATATCAAATAGTATTAACTCAGATAATAGATAACTATATTCCAAATAAAAATGTAAAGATAGCAGTAATAATTTCTTTTGGATATATATTATATATATGGCTTAGAATTTTTTTATGCAATTTTTATTTAGAAAAACAAAGAAATATAGTGTGCTTTGACAATGATAGTCAAATAAAAAGTAAGATATTTAATAATATACAAAAAGTAAATGTGAGTACATTGGATAAAATACAAGTAGGAAAATTGTTTAGTCTAACGACTTCACAAAGTTTTGATGCTTCAAGGTTGTTTATATGGAACTTTTTAGGATTATTTGCTTATAGAATAAAGAGCATATTAGTTACATTTATTATAATGTTATTTATAGATTGGCAAATTGCTTTTAGTGTTTTAGGAATATTTGTTGTATCATATTTAATATTAATACCATTTTATAATAAGAACAAAAAAATATATGAGGATTTACAAAAAAATATAATTGATTTACAAGGAAAAATTAATGAATATATAGATAGTTTTTCTACTACAAAAACTTTGAGATTAGAAGAAATTAATATAGAAGATATAAAAAAATTATTAGAAAAAGCAAAATGTAATTCCATTAAATCAAGTAAAATTTTAAATATACATACTACAATATTTAGCTTATTATCGTTTTTTGCCACAATAGTTACTTTATTAATTAGTGGAAACAAAATTATAATAGGAATTGGAGTAGGCTCTAGTATAATTTTAATGTTGGATTATATAAACGATATTAACGGACATATGAAAGGTGTTTTAGACCATGCACATGAAGCTATAAATAAATATACTGCATTTTTAAACGTGTTAGAAGTAATGCAACTAGATAAAGAAATAGACGAAGGAACATTAGAATTAAATAGGATAGATTCAATAGAATTTAAAGATGTAGCATTAAGTTATGATGGTGTAAATGTAATATTAGAAAATATTAATTTGAAAATAGATGAACCAAAGACAATTGCAATAGTTGGAAAAAGTGGAGAAGGAAAGACATCATTTGTTAATTTAATTCCAAGGTTTTATAATATAACTAACGGGCAAATTCTAATAAACGGAATAGATTATACAAAATATAAATTAAATGAACTTAGAAAAAACATATCATATGTATTTCAAGAACCAGTAATTTTAAATATGTCTATAAAAGATAATTTGATGTATGGAAATGAAGGAGTTACTTTTGAAGAGGTCATAGAACTTTGTAAAAAAATAGGAATTCACGAAAAAATAGAAAAATTTGAAAATGGATATGATACAATAATAAAAGTAGAAACAGATTTATTATCATATGGAGAAAAACAATTATTAAGTTTCGCAAGAGCAATATTAAAAAATGGAGATATTGTAATATTAGATGAAGTTACATCAAATTTAGATTTAGAATTTGAACAATATATAATGAAAGCAACAAAAGAAATATTAAATAATAAAATATCTTTTGTAATAGCACATAGACTAAATACTATAAAAAATGCAGACTTAATTATATTTATAGAAAACAAAAATATTGTAGAAATGGGAACTCATGATGAACTTATAGCAAAACAGGGATATTATTATAATTTATACATGAGCAAAGAAGAAAATAAAAAATCTTTAAAATATTGTACCTAAATTATATAGTGTACTTTATGAAAAATTTGAAGGAGATAAAAATATATGAAAATAACAAAGGCAAAAGTTTGGAGAAAAATTGATATACAAATAAATAGTAAAATAAAATATGATAATCCATATAAAGATATTGATATAATAGTTACATTTATTCATGAAAGCAATAAAATAATTAAATTAAATGCCTTTTGGAATGGAGATAATGAGTGGATAGTTAGATTTACTCCAATATTGACAGGAATTTGGAATTATAGTATTAATTGTTCAGATGAAAATAATGATATAAATTATATGGTTGGAAAAGTTGAAGTAAAAGAAAATGAACAAAATCTTAATATAGAAAAGCATGGATTTTTAAAAATTAGTAGCAATAAAAGATATTTTGAATATGAGGATAATACTCCATTTTTTTGGTTAGGTGATACAAATTGGCAATCATTTAATTTGAACAATTACTATGAATGTAACTACCCAAATTGTAATTGTCATAATCAATTTAGACATATATTAAATAATAGAAAAGAAAAAAATTTTAATGTATATCAAACTTATTTTGATACATCTAATGGAAACATTCAAAATAGTGAGAATATGTGGATAGATAAATTTAATAAAATAAACCCACAAGTATTTACAGATGTTATTGATAAAATGTTTGAAGAAATTGTTGAAAGCAATATGATAATTGCATTAGGCTTTGGTCTTCATTATGTAACGCCAAGTGCAATGAAAGAAGACGAACTATGTACATTTGCAAAATATATTGTAGCAAGATATTCCGCTTATCCTATTGTTTGGATAACAGGTCAAGAAATAGACTTAGAAATAGAAAATCAACATACTTATGATATTTGGAAAAATGTTGCTAAAATAGTTAATTTAAATGATCCATATCAGCATCCAATGAGTGGTCATATGTTTTCGCATCCTAAAAAAATAGATGATTTAAATGCACAACCATGGCATGACTTTTGGGCAATTCAAAGTGGTCATTATGGAATGGCTAAAATAGCAACACAAGAACATTATAAAATGTTTTATGATTTAAAACCTACGAAACCTATTCTTGAAACAGAAGCAGATTACGAAGACATTAAGTGTAGTAACAGATTTAATGGATATGAAGCTACAAGAATTTCAGCATGGAAATCAATACAGTGCGGAAGTTGTGGATATACATATGGTGGCAATGGTATTTGGGCAAGTTGTTACAACACTACGGATAATACTTTTTGTTTAGGTGACTATAGTACAGAGCCATGGTATATGGGACTTGACAAACCTGCTTCATATGAAATGAAACATTTGATAAAATTTTATAATTTAGTTGGCTTTGAAAATTTAATTCCAAAATTTGATAATAAAAATGAAGAAATAGTAATTTCAGCCACTAAGAATAATAGCACAGTTATTGTGTATTTCTATAATGAATCAAACGAGACTTGTGAATTAGATCAATTATTAAATGAAAAATATTATTCATATTGGTATAATCCGCTTACCGGTAATTTTATAAGAAATAACTGTTTTATACCAAATAATGGCAACTACAAAGTGCCAAATAAACCAACGAAATCAGATTGGGTGCTATTAGTAACAACAAATAATTATAAAATAAAAGATTTTGAAGAAATTTATTATGATAAAATATTAGATGATGAAATAAGTAAAGAAAACATTAATAAATATTTAGATAAAAAAACAAAAATAGATAGTTGTAAAAAGTTTTGTGTATCAAATGAAGATGAATTATGTGATTTTAAAAATGTTAAGTATAATCCATACTGTGATATAACTACGAAAACGATTGAAATAGAACTTGATAAAGAACAATATATTGACTTAATTGAAATAGATTTTGAAAGTAATAGTATTCCTAAATTTAGAATTTATGGAATAGATGCAAAAGGTATAATTTCAATAGTAACTGATTGTAAATATAGAAAACCTAATATTTTTGAAAATGATAAAAATATAATTTTAGAAAAAATAGGTGGAAACTATAAAAAAATTAAGATAATAATATTAAACAATAATTTAGATTTAAAAGTTAATAATGTTGATTTGCTTAAATAACTACAATAAAAATAATATACCAAGAAAAGCAATTAGAAGTGTTTAGGAGTAAAACATGAATAAATGATAGAAATCTTATATTAGAAATATCCAAAAGAATGGTAAGACAATATAAGTATGAAAGTATATCAAAATTAATAAACGAAACAAGGTAGGAAAATTTAATGAAAAACAGAAAAACGGAAGAAAATGTAATAATAGCAATAAATGCAATGAAAAAAGTAATGATAATATTTTTGGGTCCATTCTTAACGACCTATTTTATAAAAAAATCACAAGAAAGTATATTAGATTTATCTACATATTATATTTTTTCATATATATTACTTGGAATTGGAACATTTATTGTTGCAAGTATAGTAAAAAATAAATTTAGAATAGGAATGTTCAGAATAGGTGTTATATTAAACTTTGTATATATAATTGCAATAATAACGCTTAAAGAAAAAATTATAGAACACTTAGGGTTAATATCAATTCTTTATGGAATATCATCTAGTGCATACTGGTTTTCTTATAATCTATTTGCTATTAATAAAATTGATAACAAAACAAGAACAGAATATACTGTAAAATCTAAGATTATATCATCAATAATTGGTATTTTGTGTCCAATCATATTAGGTTCAATTATAACAGTAACAAATTATGAACTAACAGCAGTTATAATACTAATAATATCAGTTATACAAATAATACTTTCTTTTATGTTGTCACCTGATAAAGAAACAAATTTATGTAAATTTAATATAAAAGAGACTTGGAATAAATTAAAAAATAATAAACAAATAAGAAAAATATCAATAGTTGAATTTTTAATTGGAATGAATGTAAGTGATGGTGCTCTTGAAAGTTTAATGACAATACTTATTTTCAATTCATTCAAAACAGATATGAATTTAGGGATAATAACTTCAATTACAACCATATTATCAATGATTTCTGTAAAATTATATGGCAAAATATATAAAAAGAAAGATGATAAAAATTTAATAATTATTTCTAGTATCTTTCCAGTTATAGCAGTATTGATATTATTAATATGGAGAAATAATGTAACAATTATTATTTATAATGTTTGTTATGTTGTATTTACATCATTACTTACATTAACAAGAGAAATAAGATTGTTCAATATATCAGATAGCCATATAGTAGATAAAAATAATCAATGTGAATTTTTCGCATTAAGAGAAGGAATTTTGAATATAGGAAGAGTAGTGGGATATGTAATGTTATTGTTAGCAGGACTAACAGGTAACACAGTTATTTTAAGTATTGTTATGTTTTTATTAACATTGTCTATATTGGCAATGGGATTGAATATAGCTAAAATAGAAAAGTTTGAAGAGTAAAAAGTATAAGCAAAGAAGACATAAATAATAGAAGGAAGGAAAAGAAAGATGAATTTAAGAGAACAAATTGAAAATTATAAACCATATAATGAACAAGAAGAAAATGACAAAGAAATGATGTTACAATACATAGATACATTTAAAGATGTATTAACAAGAGAAAATAGAATGTGTCACTTTACAGCATCAAATTGGATAGTGAATAAAGAAAGAACAAAAGTGTTAATGATATATCACAATATATATAAATCTTGGGCTTGGACTGGTGGACATGCAGACGGAGATAGTGATTTACTACACGTAGCATTAAAAGAAGCAAATGAAGAAACGAGTTTAAAGAATTTGAAAGTATTAAGTGATGGATTTTTTGGAATACAAATACTTACAGTAGATAGTCATATAAAAAGAGGAAAATTTGTACCTTCCCATTTACATTTGGATTGTTGCTTTTTATTAGAAGCAGACGAAAATGAAGTCTTAAAAATAAAAGAAGATGAGAATAGTGGAGTTGAATGGGTAGATATAGATAAAGCAGAGGTAATTACAAATGAAGAAAAAATGAAACCTATTTATAGAAAATTAAATGAAAAATTAAAATTATTATAGGAGAAAAAATGGATAACAGAGATATAAAATTAGAAAAAGAAAATAATGACTATTTTAGAAGTTGGATAATAGAAGAATGGAAGCACCATAATACAGTTGATCTAATATATCAATTAAGAATTAAAAAACCAGAAGAATTGACTTTTGAGAAAAACGAAGAATATTATAAAATTATGTGCAAGAATGAAATGGTAGGTTTTATAGGAATAAAAAACTATGAAAAAGAAATATATTTATATCGATTTTTTATAGATGAAAAATATAGAGGTCAAGGAACAGGAACAATAGCATTAAGCAAATTAATTGAAATGGCAAAAGAACAAGATAAAGATATGTCATTAGAAGTTATAGGAGAAAACATTGCAAGAGATTTGTATGAAAGATTAGGGTTCAAAACTCATTATAGAAAAATGGTACTAAAAATTAATGATGATATATATGAAAATTAGGAGAATAACAAATGTGGCTATATTGGTGCTTATTATCAACAGTTATTTCTGGATTTATACCAATAGTATTAAAAAAATGTTCAAATAATGAACCAAAAAGAGTAGCAATGATGGGCTTACTTATTTATCATTTTACAATGATTGTAATAAGTTTAGTTGCTTGTCCAGAATTCATAGTTAAATTAAATATTATAGATATAATAAAAATGTTGCCGGGAGTTTTAATGCAATCAATAAGTTTTTATTGTGCAATTTCAGCAACAAAATATGGTAAAGTAGTTATAACTACATCTATACAAAAAGCAAAAGTAGTTGTAACATTTATGTTAGGAATAGTATTTTTAAAAGAAAATTGTACGTTATTACAACTAATGTTTTCTATTATACTAGTTATATTATCTATAATGATAACAAAGAGTAAAGACATTATTGTTGATAAAAAAATAGAAAAGAGAGCAATTTTATATTCATGGGGATTCGTAATTTTTAATGGAATTTCTAATTTCATAAATAAAATATATGTTACAGAATTTCAAAATCCACTATATGTTGTATTTAACTATGCAATAGTGATTATAATAGGAATATTAGTGTATTGCTTAATAACGAAACAATGGAATTACATAGATATTAGAAAAATAAATAGTAAAAAATATTTTATATTGCAATCATTGCTAGATGCTACATCATCAATATTTGATAGGTTTGCATTATTAAATGGAAATGTTTCAACAATTTCTGTAATTAGTACAAGTTCTATAGTTGTAACGCTGTTAGCATCAAGAATTATTTTAAAAGAGAAAATTACTTTAAAAAAATATCTTATGATATTAGGAATTTTTGCATGTGTTTTAGCTCTAGCAATTTTATAAAAAACATAAATCTTTATAGTTTCAAAAAATATAAATATAAAAATGAAAGGATCTGATTTTTATGGAAAAGAAAATTGAAGAATTAAATGGTTTTAGGGATTTGAGGATAGTTGATAACTTTTATCAAACATCAAGCTTTTTCCCAATGCCAACAACAGAAATAGGAACATTAAGTGAATCTGGACAAACAAATATAGGTTCATATTCATTGTGCTTCCCTTACTACATTGCAGGAAAGGATTATTATGCAATGGTACTTTGCTGTAGAAATAGCTCAAATACAGCAAAAAACATATTAAGAACAGGAAAATGCTCAATCAATTTTATTACAGATAAAAGAAAATATTTTAAAGAAGCGGTTAGACTTGGCTACCCAGGAGAAACAACTGAAGAAAAAATGAAAGACTGCATATTTACATTAGTAGATGGAAAAAGAGCAAGAGAAAATCCTAATGAACAATTCCCTAAAATAATTAGTGAAGCATTCCAAGTATTTGAATGTACATGGGTAAAAGAACTAGATGGAGCCGAGAATGATACAGTACAAGAAGAATATTTGCCACCATATCATGACTTTAACGGAATTACAAGTAAGTTTGGTGCACATTTCATTTTAAAAATAGATCACATTTTAATGAAACCAAAATATTATGATGCAATTGTAGACGGAGTAAATAGTAATTCATTCCCACAAGTACCAGTTGACTATGGATATCGTGATAACAAGAATTTTTGGTACACAAGATTTAAAAGACCAATATCAGAACCAATTCCAGCAAGCAAAGGTATTAGTTTAGATACAGTAAAATATGCAGCTTCAAGAATAGACCCAGAAGTAAAATTCACAGACGAAGCATGTGCAAAATTAGTAAAAGTGCCAAGAGTATTTTTAAGTACAGTTTTAAAGGGCTGTGTATCATGGGCAAAAGAAAATAATGTTACATTAATTACAGAAAAAGAAATGGAAATAATACAAGATAAACGAAATAAAGAGAAAAAATAAAAAATTCAGGATGGACGCTCTTTGCTGACACAAAAAATGTCAAAAAGGAGCGTCCATTTTAAACTTTAAAAAAATTTTAATTTAGTCACTTACTTGTCACTTTAAATATTTTATAATATCTTTAAAGTAAATAAAAAAGGAGAAAAAATATGGAAATATTAAGGGTTGAAAACTTATGCAAAGAATATGGAAAAGGTCAAACTAAAGTAACAGCTTTGGATAATGTGTCTTTTTCAGTAGAAAAGGGTGAATTTGTAGCAATAGTAGGTGCTTCAGGAAGTGGAAAATCTACATTACTACATTTACTAGGAGGAGTAGATAGACCAACTAGTGGAAAAGTTTTTATAGAAGGAAAAGATATTTACAAATTAAATGATGATGGACTTGCAATTTTTAGAAGAAGACAAGTAGGACTAATATATCAATTCTATAATTTAATTCCAATATTAAATGTAGAGGAAAATATAACATTGCCATTAAGCTTAGATGGAAGAGAAGTAAATAAATCAAAACTTGATGAGTTAATAAATCTTTTGGGGCTAAATGAAAGAAGAACACATCTTCCAAACGAACTATCTGGAGGACAACAACAAAGAACCTCAATAGGAAGAGCTTTAATAACAAATCCTGCAATAATTCTAGCAGATGAACCAACAGGAAATTTAGACTCAAAATCAAGTGATGAAGTTGTAGCATTATTGAAAAAATCTAACAAAGATTTTAAACAAACAATAATAATGATTACACATAACTTAGAGATTGCAAAAGTAGCAGATAGAATTATAACTATAGAAGATGGAAAGATAGTTAAGGAGGTATAATATGAATTTATTAAACAAATTAACTACTAAAAGCTTAAAATTAAACAAGAAAAGAACAATAGTTACAATAATAGGAATAATACTATCTGTTGCATTAATCACAGCAGTAGCATCTATGGCTGTAAGTTTTAAAGAAAGTTATATAAAGTTTGAAAAAGCTAATAGAGGTGATTATCACTATGCATTTTTAGATGTAAAGGCAGAAGAACTAGCAGATTTTAAAAATAATAGAGCAATAGAGAAATATTATTTAACAAAACAACTTGGATATGCAAAAATAGAAGAAAGTAAAAATGAATATAAACCATATGCCTTCATAATGGAAATGGATAAACAAGCATTAGAAAGTTTAGGGATAAAACTAGTAGAAGGAAAAATGCCAGAAAATTCAAACGAGATAGTAATTCCTACAAGCCTAAAAACTAATGGAAGAGTAGATTACAAAGTGGGAGATGTTATAACACTAAACATAGGTGATAGAGTAACAGATGGATATAAGCTTACACAAAAAAATCCATATAATGGAGAAGAAACTTTTGAGGCAAGTAAAACAAAAACTTATAAAATAGTAGGAAGAGTAGAACGACTTAGCTATGGAATAGAGCCATATACAGCACCGGGATATACCTTTATAACATTAATTGATAACAATAATTCTGAAGGAATTTATAATGTATATGCAAGATATACAAAAAACGGATTAAAAAATGAATATAAAGTAACAGCAAATATACTAGGAATAAAAGAAGAAATATATGAAAAAACAAAGGGTGGACTTGTTGTTGCAGATCAAAACGAAGAAAAACAAATCAAAGAAGAACTTGAAAAAGCAAAATACAATATTGATATAAATAAGACTTTAATAAAATTAGAAACATTAAGTTTTAGTGAAAGTACTATGAAAGCATTATATTCTACAGCAGGAGTTGTTGTTGCAATTATAATAGTTACATCAGTATTTTGCATAAAAAATAGTTTTGATATATCAATAACAGAAAAAATAAAACAATACGGCATGCTTGCAAGTATAGGAGCAACTAAAAAACAAATAAAGAAAAATGTGTATTTTGAAGCTTTAATATTAGGTTTAATAGGAATACCATTAGGAATTTTAAGTGGTTTACTTGCTACATTCATTTTAATACAAATTTCAAATGCTTTATTAAAAGGCATGATGAACATGGAATTAATATTTAGCACTTCAACTTTAGCAATATTAATATCCGTATTGCTAGGAAGTATAACAATATATTTTTCAGCAAGAAAAAGTGCAAAAAGAGCATCAAAAACCAGTCCAATATCTGCAATTAGAAGTAATGAAGATATAAAAATAAAAGCTAAAAAAGTAAGAAGTCCTAAAATAATAAATAAAATATTTGGAATTGGTGGAGAAATTTCATACAAAAACTTAAAAAGAAATAAAAAGAAATATAGAACAACAGTAGTTTCAATAATTGTTTGTACATCAGTATTTATAGCATTATATTCTTTTATGAATTTAGGCTACAGAATGATAGAATTTCACTATGGCAAACAAGAATATAATATTAGTGTGTATTTAGATGAAGAAAACGAAGATAATGAAGAAATGACAAAAGAAATAGCTTCATTAGAAGACATAGACAGAATAGCTATAGAAAAATCAGGAATATATAGGATTAAAGCACCAAAATATACAGAAAAATTTATTAAATATGAAGGAATAGAAAACAGAGAAGAAGAAAATGGAATTACAGTTATAAGTCTTGGTAAGCAAGAATATGAAAATTACTTAAAGAAATTAAATTTAAAATATGAAGATGTAAAAGACAAAGCAATATTAATAAATAATAGTTTTGCACAAGTATATGACGAGAAAAACGAAATATTTATACAAGAAGAAATAGATATATATACATACAAAGCTGGAGATACATTAAAAGGAAATATAGTAAAAATGGATGCCTCTGGAATAAATGCAGCACAATATATAGAAAAAGACTTAGAAATTGCAAAAACAACAAATATAAGACCATTAGGATTAGAAAACGCAGTAGGAACAGCATATATAATTGTAAGTGACGAAAATATGGAAAACTTTATTCCAAGAAACAGTAGAACAATATATATAAATTCATCAAATCCAGAAAAACTTCAAGATAAAATAGAAAAAATAGTAGAAGGACAGAATTATGACTTATTCAATAGTGCCAAAGAAGAAAAAGATATGCAATCAATATATACTTTAATTCAAATTTTCCTATACGGCTTCATAATAGTAATAGCATTAATAGGGATAACAAACATATTTAACACAATAACAACAAACATGGAACTTAGAAGTAGAGAATTTGCAATGTTAAAAAGTATAGGAATGACTAAAAAAGAATTTAATAGAATGGTACGTTTAGAAAGTTTATTCTATGGAACAAAATCATTACTAATAGGAATACCTATCGGAATAGGATTATCATACTTAATATATAAAGCATTAACAGCAGGTTTAGTAGTAATAAAATACGAAGTACCAGTAGTAGGAATACTAATTAGCATAATAGCAGTATTTGCTCTAATATTCTGCATAATGAAATATTCAATAAACAAAATAAATAAACAAAACACAATAGAAACAATAAGAAACGAAAATATATAAAAGACTATTACCATTGGGGACGTTTCCATTTGGTTAATCTGTCCCTTTTGGGTACCTTATTTGTTATAAAACGCTATTTAGGACGTTTCCTTTTGCGTCACAAAGTCCCTTTTGTGTCACAAAAAATATATATTCTACCAGAAGAAGAGGTATGAAAACTTTGAAAAGATATTGCTCATGCCTCTTTAATTTTGTATAATAAAAGGAGTAAAAGACTGAACAAGAATTATAATTAATCTTGAATAGAACTAATACTTAAAAAGGAGTGAAAAAATGAAGATATTATTAGTAGAAGATAATGAAACAATAGAAAAGGCGCTAAAATATGCGTTAGAACAAGAAAATTATAAAGTAACATGCGCAGAAAATGTAAAAGAAAGTTTGCAAAGTTTAAATGAAGAAATAGCATTAATAATATTAGATGTTTCACTGCCAGACGGAAACGGATTTAAATTATACGAAAAAAACATAAAAAAATTAAATATTCCAACTATCTTTTTAACCGCAAAAGACGAAGAAAATGATATTATTAAAGGCTTAGAGCTTGGAGCAGAAGACTATATTACCAAGCCATTTAGTGCCAAAGAATTGATGGTTAGAATGAAGAAAATTTTATTAAGACAAAAGAAAAACACAATATTAAAAGTGCAAGACATAAGCTTTGATATAGATAAAATGGTAGTTTATAAAAATGAAGAAAAGTTAGATTTAACAAGCTTAGAACTTAAAATATTGCATATGCTGTTTTTAAATATGAATAAAGTTGTTACAAGAAATGATATTATAGAAAAAATTTGGGAGTGGACAGGAAACGATGTAAATGACAATACTGTAACAGTGTATTTAAAAAGAATAAGAGAAAAATTGCAAACAGATATTATAATAACAATAAAAGGAATAGGTTATAGAATAGATGAAGAATAAAATAAATTTAAAAAGAGTTTTAATTGCAAGTGTAATAGTACTTATTATATTTAGTACATCAATTCTAATTGTAAATTATGTAGAATATCAAAATTATACAAAGAATTTTAACAATAAAATAGAGCTAATTTTAAGTAAAATTATAAGAGAATATCCGAATATAGAAAAAAGTGAATTAATAGAATTGCTAAATAATGAAGATACTTTACTAGATGAAAACAATATTTTAAAACATTATGGAATAAATATAAAAAAAGATTCAGCCGTTTTAAAAAATGAAGGTGAATTTGTAAAGTTTGAAATTTTACTATTAATTTTGCTAATACTTTTAATTATAAATATACTGATTATTATTATAAAATACAGCAATAATAATAGTAAGAAAATAAATGAAATTACAAAATATATAGAACAAATAAATAGAAGAAACTATAAACTAGATATAGAAGAAAATTCAGAAGATGAACTTTCAATACTAAAGAATGAAATTTATAAAACTACAGTAATGCTTAATGAAATAGCAGAAAACGAAACAAAAGATAAGAAAGAACTAAAAGAATCTTTGTCAGATATTTCACATCAGTTAAAAACTCCATTAACTTCAATAATAATTATGCTAGATAATATTTTAGATAATAAAGAAATGAGCCAAGAAGTTAGAGAAGAATTTATAAAAGATATAAAAAGAGAAATTACAAATATCCAATTTTTAATAGAGACTTTATTAAAATTATCAAAATTAGATGCAAATTCAGTAGAATTCATAAACAAGGAAGTTGAAGTAGAAGAGATAATACAAAATGCAGTAAAAAATGTTGCCATGATATGTGATTTGAAAAATATAAAAATAAATATTACAGGAAATAGTAAAGAAAAATTATTATGTGATGAAAGATGGCAAATAGAAGCAATAACAAATATATTAAAAAATGCAGCAGAACATTCAAAAAATAATTCACAAATAGATATAAAATATACTCAAAATAAAGCCTATACAAAAATAACAATTAAAGATTATGGAATGGGAATAAATGAAGATGATTTAAAACATATATTTGAAAGATTTTATAAAGGAAAAAATGCTTCAAAAGATAGCGTTGGAATAGGACTAGCACTTGCCAAAGCAATTATAGAAAAAAACAATGGTTATATAACAGTTGTTTCAAAAGAAAATGAAGGTACAACATTTGCAATTAAGTATTCCGCTTTATAATACAAAAACAAACGCCGAATCTTTTTAGGTTTGACGTTTGTTTTTACTATTTTATACTAAAAATCAATCTTTCTGACATTTTTTCGACTTTTTAGTCATGAGTGTTGTAAAAAAGCAAAAAATAATATATAATATGTACCAAATAGGGTAAAAAAGGGGAAAAATATGGTAAATATACTTTTATGTGGAAACAAAAAAGTTTTTGACGGAGCACTAACTCAACTTATATCAATGACCAATAGAACAAAAGAAGATATTAGATGTTTCATATTTACAATGGATATATCAAGATTAAATCCGGACTTTACATGTATTGAAGATGATCAAATTAATTTTTTAAATGAAGTTGTAAAATCTAAAAATCCAAATAATGTTGTAGAAAAAGTTGATGTTACTCGGAATATATGAAAAAGAATTTTCAAATTGTGCAAACGAAAATGCATATTGTACACCATATACATTACTTAGATTACTTGCGGACTTAGTTCCAAATATGCCAAGTAAATTATTGTATTTAGATATAGATATGATGATAGGTGATGATATAACAAAATTATATAATATAGATGTATCAGATTATGAATATGCAGCAGTAAAAGAAAAATATGGCTCATGGTTTATTAGACCAGATTATATAAATGCAGGGATGTTGCTACTTAATATGGAAAAAATACAAGAAACAGGATTACTAAAAAAAGCAAGATATCTAATAAAAACTAAAAAAATGTTATTTGCAGATCAAGATGCAATATTTAGATCAACAACAAAGAAACTATTACTTCCACGCATATTTAATGAACAATCTAAATTTAATAAAGAAGATACAGTAGTCTGCCATTTTTGTAAAAGACTTATGTTTTTACCATATCCTCATACAGAAAATTTTAAACAATGGAATGTAGAAGAAGTCCATAAAGTTTTAAAATGTCATTCTTTTGATGAAGATTTAGAGGAATACTTAAAATTAAAAGAAAAATATAATACAGAAAAAACATATAAATAAAAGGGAGAAAAAAATGGAAAACAATTTAGAAGTAATACCAATATTTTTTGCAATAGACGATGGATATATGCCATTTTTAGCAGTTGCATTAGAATCTTTAATTGAAAATTCATCAAAAAAATATTACTATTCAATAAAGGTATTATATACAAATATAAGTGAAGAAAATAAAAAGAAGATAAATAAATATAAAAGGGAAAATGTAAACATTGAGTTTGTAGACCTAAATTATTATATAGAAAAAGTAAAAGACAAATTATATACACGTGATTATTATACAAATACAACATATTTTAGACTATTTATTGCTAATTTATATCCACAATATAATAAAGCAATATACTTAGATAGTGATATTGTAGTTTTAGGTGATATAGCAGAGTTATATAATCAAGATATAGGAGATAATTTAATTGCGGCGGCACCAGACGATGTTATTCAAACAATAAAAGTATTTCAAGAATATGCTGAGAAAGTTGTAGGAGTTGCAGATTATAGAAATTACTTTAATGCAGGAATTCTTTTAATGAACTTAGATGAATTCAGAAAATTTAATTTTCAAAATAAATTTTTATATTTATTAGAAACTATAAAATTTACAGTAGCTCAAGACCAAGATTATTTAAATAGATTGTGCAAAGGAAAAGTAAAAATTATAGACAAGGCGTGGGACAAAATGCCTATAGCAAATGATGACTTTGATGATAAAGATTTAAAAATTGTTCATTATAATTTAGCAGATAAACCATGGCACTATGATAATATTAGATATAAAGAATATTTTTGGAAATATGCTAAAAAGACAGAATATTATAATGAAATATGCAAAATAAAAGAAAATTATTCAGAAGAAGAGCGTTTTAAAGATATGCAACAATTTAAAACACTTAAAGATTTAGCACAAAAAGAAGCAGACTGTGTAGGAGACGATAGAAACTGCAGAAGAGAAGTTCAAGTAATAAAAAAGTCAAAAGAAAGGCTTGAAGTTCTAAAGAAAATAAAAGAATTAGAAGAAAATGGTATATTTGATGTAGATGTAGAAGACGATCCGCCTACAGTACCATTAACACCTGAAGATGTAGACTATTTAAGAACAAGTAGAAAAAGCAGAATAAAGAGCAGAATGGCATATAGAATGGCACAATGGTTTGTAGAAGATTTACTAAAAGATAATAAGCTAATTATAAAGAAAATAAATGGAATAGAGAATCTAAAAAATATGAAGACTGGTGCAATTGTAACATGCAATCACTTTAATCCATATGATTCATTTACAATTGAAAAAGTATTTAGATTAGCTGGACAAAACAAAAATAGAAAATTATTTAAAGTAATAAGAGAAGGAAATTATACAAATTTTCCAGGAATGTATGGTTTCTTCTTTAGAAATTGTAACACATTACCATTAAGTTCAAATAAAAGAACAATGATAGAATTTATAAAAGCAGTAGATGTTATACTAAAAAGAGGAGATTTTATATTAATATATCCTGAACAAAGCATGTGGTGGAATTATAGAAAACCAAAGCCATTAAAAAATGGTGCATTTAATTTTGCAGCTAGAAACAATGTACCAGTTATTCCTGTTTTTATAACGATGGAAGATAGTGAGATAATTGGAGAAGATGGATTCCCAGTTCAAGAATATACTGTTAATATAGAAAAACCAATTTATCCAGACGAGAACTTAACAGAAAAAGAAAATACAGAAGCCATGAAAGAAAAAAATTATGAAGTATGGAAAAACATATATGAAGACTTCTATAAAATGCCATTAGAATATGATACTTTAGAAAATAAGGAAAGTGTTAATGAATAGTAAGAAAGTAATTTATTATAAAGATGAACTAAATGATGAGTTTTCTGGAGCAAAAATAACACCGAGAGTAATTGACGAAAAATATAAATATAAACATAACTTTTTGTGGGATTTTTGCTCTTTAATTTTTCAAAATATATTAAGCATGCCCATAAAAATAGGGTATGCTAAATTTAAGTTCAAAATAAAATATATAGGAAAAGAAAAAATAAAAAAATATAAAAAAGAAGGCTATTTTGTATATGTAAATCATACACAACAATTTGCAGATACATTTATACCAAGCATTCCTATATATCCTAAAAGAAATTTTTTTATAGTAAATCCTGAAAATATTTCAGTAAAACCATTTGGAACTATAATAGAGATGCTTGGAGCATTGCCTGTTCCAGGAAACAAAGGAGCAATGAAAAATTTCTTAAATGCTATTTATGAAAAAATTGAAAAAAGATATTCAATTACAATATATCCAGAAGCACATATATGGCCTTATTATACTGGAATAAGACCATTTAAGTCAGTATCTTTTAAATATCCAGTAGAATTAAAAAAGCCAACATTTTGTATGACAAATACATATCAAAGCTATGGAAAAAATGATGATAAGCTAAAAATTGTTACCTATATAGATGGACCATTTTGGGCAAATGAAAAATTAAGCATTAAAGAACAAAAAGAAGAATTAAGAAATAAAATATATGAATGTATGGTAGAAAGAAGCAAAAATAGTAATTTTGAATATATTAAATATGTAAAAAAATAATTGACCATGGCAACATAATGTGGTAAAATATATAAGTAAAATATTGTACAATGTCTTTAACACTATGGAGGAAAAAATATGAATAGCACTGAAAGCATGACACGAATGATTGTAGAATTGCAGGAGGAAAATCAGCAACTAAAAAAAGAAAAGGCAGAGTTACTTCAAAAATTAAGACAATTAGGAAATGAAGTAAATACATGGAAAGCTATTGCTACCCAACAAAAACCATAATGAGAGACAAACAAAAAAGACCGATATTAGGTCTTTTTGTTTTATATATGAATGTATATTTATAAATTTAAGATAGCGTTTCTTGCAAGTTCATCACAACGATTGTTAAATTCATTATCACTGTGTCCTTTAACTTTAATGAACTCTATTTCATGAGTTTTTGTAAAGTTATATAGTGTTTCCCATAATTCTTTATTCTTAACAGGACTACCATCAGCAGTTCTCCAATTTTTCTTTATCCAGTTATAAATCCAACCTTGTAAAAAACCGTTTACAACATAAGCACTATCACTATAAACTTTTATTTTACAAGGAAATTTTACAAGTTTTAAAGCTTCAATAACAGCAGTGAGTTCCATAACATTATTAGTAGTATCCTTTTTACCACCAGAAATTTCCTTTTTATTGTCTTTATACATTAAAATAGCACCCCAACCACCAGGTCCAGGATTGCCTGAACAAGCTCCATCTGTATATATTGTAATTTCTTCCATAATATTTGTCCTTTCGATTGTAAAATTCTAAATTTTATGATATTATATCAATGAAATAAAATTTATACAAGAGATAGAAAAAATAAAATGTAAAATACATACTATAAAAATAGTAAGAGAGGGGTAAAAAATGGCAACAGTCTTAGGAATTATTGCAGAATACAATCCATTTCATAATGGACATTTCTACCAAATACAAGAAGCAAAAAGACAAACAGGTGCAGAATATGTTGTAGCAATTATAACAGGTAACTTTGTTCAAAGAGGAAATACATCATTGGTAAATAAATGGACAAAAGCACAAATGGCTTTAGAAAATGGTGTAGATATAGTAATAGAACTTCCAACTATATATAGCGTATCAAGTGCAGAAAATTTTGCAGAGGGTGCAATAAAAATATTAGATAGCTTAAAAATAGTAGATACACTTTGTTTTGGAGCAGAAACTGGAGATTTTGCAGCATTAAATAACATAGCAAATGTTTTATATAATGAACCAAAAGAATATGTTGCTCTTTTAAACCATGAACTCGGTAAAGGAATATCATATCCAAAGGCAAGAGAAAATGCCTTAATGATGTATTTAAATGATATAAAAAGGTATGCAAACATATTATCAGGACCTAATAATATACTAGGAATTGAATATCTAAAAGCATTAAAAAGATTAAAAAGTGATATGAAACCATTTTCTGTACAAAGAAAAAATGTATATTATAATGATGAGGCAATAGTAGATGAATTTGCCAGTGCTACAGCAATTCGTAAATTAGTTGCTACAGAACAATATGATGATCTAAGAAAAGTAATGCCAAGAAACTCATATATGTTATTAAAGGAAGAAATACGCAAAGGAAATTACGTAATAGATTTAGTAAAATATGAAAAAGAAATAATATATAATTTAAGAAAAATGAGTATTAAAGAAATTGCAGATTTACCAGATGTTTCAGAAGGATTAGAACATACAATAAAAAATGCTGCAGAATCTTGTAATAATTTAATTAGTTTAGTAAATATTATAAAATCCAAAAGGTATACTCAAACTAGAATACAAAGAATTCTAATATATGCATTACTTGGAATTACTAAAAAAGATATGCAAAATTCAAAAAAAATATTGCCATACGTAAGAGTACTTGGATTTAATAATAGAGGAAAAGAAATGTTATCAGATATATGTAATATAAATCCAAAAATACAAATGATCACTTCTGTAAAAAAGTATCAAGATCAATGTACAAATAAAGTTTTAAAAGAAATGTTAGAAAAGGATATTTTTGCCACAGATGTATATACTTTAGGGTATGAATGTGATTCATGGGCAAATTTAGATTATACAAGTAAATTAGTAATAATATGACGCAAAGGGCAGGTTGCCTTTTGCGTCATTTTGTGTAAATATATACTAGGGAGAAGACATAAGAGAATAAATAGCTTGTTACATGAATATTACAATTAAATAACATTTACATTACATTGTTGAATTGTGCCGAAATATTAAATATAATAAAGAAAAATATATTTAATTCCATAGGAGGTGTAATATGGAAGAAACATTTGCAGAATATATTTTAAATGAAAAAGATTGGACAAGAAAATTAGAAATAGCTTTTTATTTAGAGAAAAAAGCACGTATTTTCTTTGATAAATCAGTTATATTTAAAACAGAACTTGCAAAATTATTTATAGAAATGATGAAAATAGATGTTGACGAAAACCTAGTATTAACAGCATGCTTGCTTTGCAATTGTAAAAAGCCACATAATCTTATAGATTTAGATAAGGTTAAAACTTATGCAAAAGAAGGGGCTGAATATTTGAGTACTTTAGGATTTGATAAAAGATTTTGCAAAATATGCGAAGAGGTAAATAGATATTCAGGAAGTGAGCCAAGAGAAAAAGAAAGCGATATTTTAGAATTAGTCGATCACTTTGGAGGAATGCTTTTAGATAGACCAGAAAGAATAGGTATGCAAGTCGATGAAGCTTTGGTGTTACTTGAACATAGAAATTTAAAAGGAAAAGATAATAGGTATTTAAAGAAATTTATTAGATTTGTTAACGGAATGCAGGAGGTGTATGTATAATGAGCGATTTACGTCCTAGTATAAGTTATTTAGCAAATGGATTTAATAAAACACAAAGCAGTAGAAATGCTGTAATATATGCGGTAGAATCAGAAAGCAAAATAAAACAAAAAATTAAAATTATGGAAGAAAATGCTTGGAAAGAAGTAAATAAGACTATTCCAAAATTTAAATTTGACCCAAATGAAATAGAACCAATTATATTAAGAATGAAAGAATCAGAAGAAAGGTAAAATAGATAAAGCGTTTCTTTTTGAAATTAAAATATTTCGAAATGAAACGTTTTTATTAGGGTAAAATAATTATGAACGAAATATTTGCAGATTTACACGTACATATAGGAAGATCTGAACAAGGAAAACCAATAAAAATAACAGCAGCAAGAAGTTTAAACTTTGCAAACATAGCAAAAGAATGTTATGAAAGAAAAGGAATAAGTGTAGTAGGAATTATAGATTGTGCATCACCATATGTAATAGAAGACATAGAAAACTTTTTAAAAACAGGTGAAGCATATGAAATAAAAGATGGAGGAATTATATATAAAGATAAAGTTTGTATATTACTTGGAAGTGAAGTAGAAACTTCAGAAGTAGGTAGAAATGGACATAAAGGTGCAGCACATAATGTATGCTTCTTTCCACATTTAAAAGACATAAAAGGCTTTTCACAAGAAATGAGCCATCATATAAAAAATATAACACTTAGCACACAAAGGTCAGATTTATCTGGCTATGAACTAATAGACATAGTAGAAAAATACAATGGAATATTAATACCTGCACATATTTTTACACCACATAAAAGTTACTATGGAAATTGTACAGACAGATTAGAAAACATATTTAAAGAAAAGCTAAACAAAATATTTGCAGTAGAACTTGGATTAAGTGCAGATACATTTTTAGCAGATACAATCTCTGAACTTGAAAGAATGACATTTGTAACAAACTCAGATGCACATTCACTTCCTAAAATAGCAAGAGAATATAATAAAATACAAGTAGAAGACATATCTTTTAAGGAAATAGTTATGGCATTAAAAAATGAAGGTGGAAGAAAAATGCTTGCAAATTATGGATTAGATCCAAAACTTGGCAAATACCATAGAACATATTGCGATAACTGTGAATCTGTTATAGAAACAAAACATCCAGTAGAAGTTTGTCCGAAATGTGGAAGTGATAAAGTTACATTTGGTGTTTTTGATAGAATAGAATTAATAAAAGACAAAGAAAAGACAAAAAGTCCTAAAAATAGACCACCATACATATATCAAGTACCATTAGGATTTATACCAGGTGTTGGACCAAAATATATTACAAAATTATTAGATGCATTTAATACAGAAATGAACATATTACATAAACTTTCAAAAGATGATATAGAGGCTGTTGTAGGAGAAAAAATAGCAAATAAAATAGTAGATGCAAGAGATGGAAACGTAAAAATAGAATCTGGCGGTGGAGGAGTATACGGAAAAGTTAAATAAATTGCTATTTAGGAAAGAACTTAAATTTTAAGTCTGTCCCTAAAATTTAAAAATGAATTTAAAATTGTTCTAAAAAGTTTTTTTATAGAATACACATTATGTATAAACAAAAGGAGGAAACTATGAGAAAACAAGAGAAAAGACAAATTAGAACATTAAAAAATATAGTAAAAGAACACGTATATATTAATCTAAAACAATATTTAATTGTCTCAGCATTATTTATAATAGGAATTATTATAGCAGTAATTTTTACTAACAACGATAACAATGCAGGAAATAGTCAAATTGGAAATAATATTACAACTTTTATAGAATGCTTGAAAACAGACTATCAAGTAGATAAGTCAAAATTATTAAAAGAGCTTATTATAAACGACATATTTACTGCATTTATATTATGGTTTATGGGATGTGTTGTAATAGGAATTCCCGTTGTATATGGAATAATTGTATATAAAGGATTTTCATTGGGATATACTATTTCAACGATCATTTTAGCATTAGGAACATGGAAAGGAATAATGTTTTCTCTAATAACTTTACTACTGCAAAATTTAATAATAATACCATGTATTTTTGCTATAGGAGTAAGTGGAACAAAATTATATAAAGCAATTATAAAAGACAAAAGAAGAGAAAATATAAAAATAGAAATTATAAGGCATACGATATTTTCAATTACTATTTTATGCTTTCTAATACTATCTTCATTTGTTGAAGTATATATATCAGATACATTACTTGGAGCATGCATAAAATATTTTTAAATACAAATGTTGAAAAATGAAATAAAAATAGAAATAACATAAAAAAATTATATTTTTTTTAGAAAAATGTCTTTACAATTTACATTTAATTTGATATAACATATACAGTTTACGTAAGGTAAAGAAAAATAAATGATAGGGGAGCTAAATAAAATGGAAAAACAAGTAAAACTTTTTTTAGAATTTCTTCAAAATGATAAAAAAGCATCAGACAATACTTTACAATCATACAGAAGAGATATAGTATATTACAGTAAATACTTAGAAAATAATAATTTAAATTATACAAAAATCAAAGAAGAAGATATTAAAGAATATTTGGAACATTTACAATCAATAGGTAAAAAACCATCTACAATATCAAGATGTTTAGCTTCAATACGTTCTTTTTACCAATTCTTAGTAAGAAATAAAAAAGTAAAAGCAGATCCAACTGCACATATACAATCACCAAAAATCGAAAAAAGAAC
Organism: uncultured Clostridium sp.; assembly: GCA_900553405.1. Classification (GTDB taxonomy): domain Bacteria; phylum Bacillota; class Clostridia; order TANB77; family CAG-508; genus UMGS1663. The sequence continues at coordinate 24,774 of USDF01000014.1, forward strand.
ACCAAGTGTTTTAACAGCAAAAGAAGTAGAATTATTATTAGACCAACCTAAAGATGTAGATTTAAAAGGAACTAGAGACAAAGCAATGTTAGAATTTGCTTATGCTACAGGAATGAGAGTTACAGAAATCATATCTTTAGATGTAAAAGACGTAAAATTAGACGAAGGATATGTAGTTTGCCATTCAGGTTCAAAACAAAGAAACATTCCTTTAGGAACACTATCATTAAAAGCACTAAAAGAATATATAGAAGAAGCGAGACCAGTATTAATTAGAGACGAAAAAGTAGAAGCTCTATTTGTTAATGTTAATGGTCAAAGATTAACAAGACAAGGTTTCTGGAAAATAGTAAAATATTATAAAGAGCAAGCACACATTACAAAAGATATTACACCACACGTATTAAGACATTCATTTGCAACACATCTTTTACAAAATGGTGCAGACTTAAAAGCAATACAAACAATGCTTGGACATTCAGATATTTCTTCAACACAAGTATATATGCAATTTCAAGATAGTGGATTAAAAAATATATATAAAAAAGCACATCCAAGAGCTTAATTGAAATTATAAAAAATTAGTTTTATAAAAATAAAAACGAGTCAAAGATTTTCTAACAAATATAAATTGGAAAAATCTTAGGCTCGTTAATTTCATATAGTAAAAAAATAAGAGGGGGTATTTTTTAGGACCACCTCTTATCTTTCATCACCCATATCAATTTCAACATCAACAATTTCATTATTAGCTCCAAGTTCTGTATAAGAACCAGAAGATTTACCAACAGAAGTTTTACCTTTTAAATCATCACTTGAAACCTTTTTTAATGGTTCAGCATGCTTTAAAAAATAAAATCCTTCTTTATTATAAACTGTATTAGAATCAGGGAATACAACAAACTCTTGATTATTATTATTTTTAAATTCAACCCAAGTATTTAAACTTCTTGCTTTATCTGCAATACCATAAGTATACCCAGTAACAATACTATTTGGAAAAGTAAGCATTTGTGAAATATATTCTGAACGATAACAGCTTTTATTTACAACATTACTTTCTTTGTCTGAAGGTGTAATATTTTGAATACCTGGAATAATATCTGACAATTTTGAAACTTTAATAGTATTTGAAGCAGTTTTAATAGATATTGTATCATTTTGTTCTACAATATCTTTTACAATTTTATTATTTTTTATACTTTCTAAAAGTTTTTCTCTTTTTTCATTAGATAAATTTGCGTTGTTTAATTCAAAAATAGAATGATCAATAGAATATTCGTCTAAATAAACATTACCTGCTTTACTTAGCAATTCAAACACTTTTTTCTTATCTCTATTTTTAGTTGCATCATAAAAAGATTGGTTCCATTGTTTGTCTTCTAAAGAAAAAGATTTATAACTTTCATACATATAAAATCACCTTCTTTTTTCAAATACATAATAATTATACCATAAACTGGGAAAAAAAGCAAATTTACATCAAATTATGTAAATAAAAATATAGTTTTCAAAATAGGAGATATTATTTATGAAAAAATATATCCGAACATTTGCATAAATTAAAAAGTATGGTATAATTTGACTGAATTTGTATAAAAATAGAAAAAAGGAGAAAATTATGTTTGAAAATACAATTGATTTAAGCAAAATATTCAATTTACAAAATGCAATCATATATTTAATTTTAATAAATATCATCACATTTGTGGTAATGGGAATAGATAAGAAAAAAGCAACATTTGGAAAATGGAGAATAAAAGAATCAGTATTATTTACATTAGTACTTTTGGGCGGCGGAATCGGAGGAATAGCCGGAATGTACGTATTTAGGCATAAGACTAAAAAAATGAGATTTGTTATTGGATTTCCAGCAATATTAATATTTGAAATTTTTGTAATTATATATTATACTTTTATTGCATAATAATGTCGAAAAAAGGAGAATAAAAATGGAAAATGAAAATGTACAAAAAGAGCAAAAAAAATCTTTCACAATCTTTGGAGTGAGCATTTGGAGAATATTTGCATATTTCATAATCTATAGTGTAATAGGTTACATTATAGAAACAGTATTTGGAATGATGACAAAAGGAGTATGGGAAAGTAGACAAAGTTTTTTATATGGACCATTTTGTGCAATATATGGATTAGGCGCAGTAGTAATGATATTAGCGCTTCAATATTTTAACAAAAACTATAATACATTATTTATTGGAGGGTTTATAGTAGGTTCAATAGTAGAATACATTGTTAGTTGGTATGGAGATATATTTTTAAACGTAAAATGGTGGGACTACTCAGATATGCCATTAAATATTAATGGTAGAATATGCGTATTCTTCTCATTATTCTGGGGATTTTTAGCAATTTATCTAATGGCACATGCAAATCCAAGAGTAGATAAATTAATAGATAAAATAAAATCAAAAATATCAATTAAAAAATTAAAAACTATAACAACTATTGTTATAATTTTTATGATGGTAGATTGCGTAATTACTGGTATTGCAATAAAATTATTTACAATTAGAAAAGTGCATGAATATGATCTTAAAGTTTCAAATAAACAAGAAGTTGAAGAAGCATATAATGCTATATATGGAAATAAAGGATTAAATAACTTTATAATGAGTTGGGCTGGGGATAAAAAAATGATAATGACATTCCCAAATTTAAAAACTCAAGATGAAAATGGAAACATGATATACTTAGATATGTATGTTGGAGATATTAAGCCATATTATTACAAATTTAATTCTACATGGAGAGGCGATTTAGTTAAAATTTTAAAACATCAAACAGAAGATGTGGCAATAGGGACGCCCCTTAATGCCACATAAATGTCAAAATTTACACTGTATAAGATATAAGAAAGTAAAATTAAAAAGAAGATTACTATAACTAATTGAAAAGTGGCAAAAAGGGGCGTCCCTATTGCCACAAAAAAAGGAGAAAATAATGAAAGAAGAATTTATAAATTTATTAAAACAAATAGATAGAGAAGGAATGGATAAGTTAATAGAATTCTTAGAACGCACAGATTTTTTTGAAGCACCTGCTAGTACTAGATTCCATGGATGCTTTAAAGGGGGTCTTTTAGAGCATAGCATGAAAGTATATGAAATATTAAAAACTAAAACAGAAGATTCAGATTCTGTAAAAATAATTGCATTATTACATGATGTATGTAAGGCTAATTTTTATAAAGTAGACTATCGTAATGCAAAAAATGAGCAAGGAGTATGGGAAAAAGTTCCTTACTACACAGTAGATGATACAATTCCATATGGACACGGAGAAAAATCTGTAATGATGATTTCAGAATTTATAAAATTAACACCAGAAGAAAGATATGCTATTCGTTGGCATATGGGTTTTACAGAGCCAAAAGAATTATATGGAACGATAGGAATAGCATATAAAAAATATCCAATAGCATTGCTTGTACACGAGGCCGATTTAGAAGCTACATATTTTTATGATATATAATTTTGAACTGGTAGTCAGTTTAGTTGTAGTACTAAAATTAGTATGTTAAAATAAATGAGAAAGAGATAGTAATAATACTACTATCTTTTTTACATAATAGGAATTTTCTAAAAAAATATGGAAATTCTATTTATATAAATTTATTAGGAGTGAAAAATTATGAATTTAAAAAACAAAATTTATGATGTGAAAGAATTTAAGAATATAAGAGAAATTATGAATAATTCTATAGAAAAATATCCAGAAAACAAAGCTTTTATTATTAAAAATAAAGATAAGAATAAAGAAAAGTATACAAATATAACATATAGAGAATTTGGAGAACAAATAAACTCTTTAGGTTCTGCTCTAATAAATAGAGGATTAAAAAATAAACATATAGCAGTTATTAGTCCAAATCGTTATGAATGGGCATTAACATATTATGCGGTATTAAACGGAACAGGGATACTAGTGCCATTAGATAAAGGACTTCCAGATAGTGAAATAGAATCTTTATTACAAAGAAGTCATTCAAATGCAGTTGTTTTTGATAAAAAATATGAAGAAGTAATGAGACAAATAAAAGAAAATAAAACAACAAATGTAACAGAATTTATTTGCATGGATGAAAATGATACATTTCCTTCTGTAAATGAATTGATAACAGAAGGAAAGGAATTATTAAATCAAGGTTATAGAGAATTTATAGATGCGGAAATAAATGAAGAAGAAATGAGCATTATTTTATTTACATCAGGAACAACTTCTGCTTCTAAAGCAGTAATGCTTTCTCATAAAAATATAGCTTCAAATCTTTATGCTTTAAATAGTGCAGAAAAAATTTACGATACAGATGTAAATTTAGCATTTTTACCATTTCATCATACTTTTGGAAGCACAGGATTATTATTCTTCTTATCAAATGGTGCAACTAACGTATTTTGTGATGGAATACGACATATACAAAGTAACTTAAAAGAATACAAAGTAACTACTTTTGTATGTGTTCCATTATTATTAGAGGCAATGTACAAAAAAATAATGAAAGAAATAGAAAAGAAGGGAAAAGAAAAATTAATAAAAAGAATTATACCAATAACAAATTTTCTATTAAAATTTAAAATAGATATAAGAAGAAAAGTATTTAAAGATGTTATTAATAGCTTGGGAGGAAATATACGTTTTATAGTAAGTGGAGCATCAGGAATAGACAAGAAAGTAGCAAAAGGATTCAATGATTTTGGTATATTAACAGTTCAAGGTTATGGATTAACAGAAACTTCACCAGTTTTATCAGCTGAGAATGAAAATTGTATACGTTATGGTTCAATAGGCTATCCTATGGCAAATGTAGAAATAAAGATAGATAATCCAAACGAAGAAGGAATTGGCGAAATTATAGCAAGAGGACCAAATGTAATGCTTGGATATTATGAAAATGAAGAATCAACAAATGAAGTTATAGTAGATGGTTGGTTCCATACTGGAGATTTAGCATATCAAGATAAAGATGGATATATTTTTGTGGCAGGAAGAAAGAAAAATGTTATAGTATTAAAAAACGGAAAAAATATATATCCAGAAGAATTAGAAATATTAATAAATGATTTACCATATGTAGAAGAAAGTATGGTATTTGGTATGCCAAAAGAAGATGACTTAGTAGTTTCAGCGAAAATAGTATACAATAAAGAATTTAAAGAAAAGAACAATTATACAGAGGAAGAATTAAGAGAAAAAATATGGCAAGATATAAAAGAAATAAATAAAGAACTACCAACATATCAACACATGAAAAATATAATAGTAACAGATGAGCCTATGATCAAAACGACTACAGCTAAAGTAAAAAGATACGAGGAAATAAAAAAGATTATAGAAAATGCAAAATAAAAAATGGAGGTAAGTTAAATTGAAAAAAATTAAAGATCCAGTTAGTGGAATATCTCATTTAATAGGAGCGGTCTTATCAGTTATAGGATTAGTATTTTTAATTGTCTATTCTGCTAAATATGGAGAATGCGCTTGGGATGTAGTGTCATTTACGATATTTGGAGTAGGACTAATTTTATTATATACTTTTAGTGCTTTATATCATATGTTAAATATAGGAGAAAAGGGAACAAGAGTATTTAGAAAATTTGATCACATGATGATATATGTATTAATTGCAGCTTCATATACACCAATATGCTTAGGACCAATAAGAGGACCATGGGGATTTAGCATATTAGGAGTAGTCTGGGGGTTAGCTATACTTGGAATAATATTAACGGCAGTATGGCTACAAGCTCCACGTTGGCTTACAACATCAATTTACATAGCAATGGGATGGCTTGTAATAGTAATGGCATACCCATTACTTAAAACTTTTAAAGAATTAAATGCATTATACTCATTAATATGGCTATTAGTTGGTGGAATATTTTATACAATAGGTGGAGTAATTTACGGATTAAAAAAAGCGCCATTTACAACAAAACATTTTGGATTTCACGAAATATTTCACATATTTGTACTTCTTGGAAGTTTTTGTCAATATTGGTTTATATTTAGGTATTTACTGTACATATAAAAATATGATTTCCTAAAAAATGGAAAAAATATTTTAAAAACTATTGCAATTTTACATAAGATATGCTATAATTAAAATGTAACTTTAGTTGATAATGTATATCTTTGAGTTAAGGTGTATGCTAAGGAGGAAGAAAATATGTGCAAAATTGCTGATTACCCTGAACTGTATGCAAAAGCAAATGAAATTCTGCGGAGAGATAGAATAAATCCTAAAGTAGCAGGATATGAATTGCTTAGAAAAGCGATTGTAATACAAAGAGTTGAAGGGAAAGTATCTTTAGAGGAGCTTGAAAAAGGTCAATTAATACCTTCCAATAAAGATATTAACCTGAAAAAGAAGAAAAGATCAAGTACAATGCAGTGGATGGTAGAAGCTATCAAGAGTGCAGGCATCGGGGAAGACAAAAACGAGAATGTAGAGGAGCTTTTAAAAAAGTATATTGAGCAGTGCGCAAATGAATTAAACAAATGAACTTAAAAAGACTTTAAGAGATTTTCTCTTAAAGTCTTTTTAAATTTTGAGATAAGGTTCTGTTAGCGTTAGTAATAATTGGAATTTCTTTTTTGGAGATCAGCAAACATATCATACTCGCGATCTGCCTTTTTCATAATTGCAGATGCTGTGAAATATCCACCAAAGATAGCAAGAATTAATACAAAAATTGCCAATAACACAATTACAGTATTGTCTTTTTTCTTACCTTTACCACCAAAAAGAGCTTTTACAACTCTACTCAAAGCACTCGGCGCATTTCGTGCTACACTTATAGTATTGTGAACCTGAGCATATGTGTTCCAACCAGCAGTCAAACCATTAGCCAAAGTCTTCTTTTCCCAAAAGTTTTTTAAACTACGAATCCAAATGTAAAAACCAGTTGGAATAATAGTTAGAACACAGAAAAGATAAATCAAATCTGATGCAAGTTGTTCAAACATCAAAATCGTTTCTTGCTCTACTTTTGCCATTTGTAAAAAGAGTGGAGAAATAAGTAGTAAAATATAACCATATACCATAGTAAATCCGGCTATTGCCATAATGTAACCTACTACAATATAGGCTCTAAAGCTACCGCCTACTTCTTTAGACTCGGACCAATACCGACCAACATAGTTTGCATTTGCCCATGAAATTATAAAGTTAAGAGCAAGTGCGAGTACCAAAAATAAAAATGTCATAACCATATCTCCTTTGCTAATAATTTTTAGCACTTAATTGCATGCTAAATGTTAATTGGTTAACATAATGGTATTATAACATATTTTAGAACAAATATCAAATAAATGAGTGAAATTAAGCAATATAGAAGATAATTTTTTATTTATGAAAAAAGTGTACAATTAATGTTACAATGTACAAATGGGTGAAGTAAAAAACTAAATGCAATTCTGTAAAGTAAATGCAAGTTGTATGATTAAATGCAGTTTAAAAGCAATATTTAACTAAAAAATATTGCTTTTTTTACTTTTTTTGTGTAAAATTAAAGTAGAGATTAAAAAGATTTGCATAACAAATAAGCCAAATTGTATTTAAATTTTTTTCAGGTAAAAGTAAATGCTATTTGACTTAAAGTTTATAATATATTTAATAATGCAAATGTTTTGGATTAAGTAAGTTGTTTAAATCTATTTTAGAAGGCGGGGATTGGTTGTAACCTCGTCTTTTTCTATCTCTTGTATATTAAGTTTATTAGCTAGTTCTTTTCCATAAATAAAAGTAAATATTTCATACGGTGTTTTTCCACCTAATATTTCTCTAGGTGTGGAATTTATATGAGAAAACATTAAATCTAGCTTTTCTTGTGTTAAATGGCTCCAGTCTTGTCCATTTGGAAGAATTTCTCTTATAAAATTATGGTTGTTTTCTACATGTGGCTTCTGACTTGACTGCATTGGATCACAATAAAATATCTTACTTCTAATTTCTCCTGTATTTATATTTATTTCAAATAGCTGAGGTTTTCCAAACTCACTTCCTCTGTCAGTAAGTAAAAGTGAAAATAACTTTTCATATTCCACATTTGTAAGTTTATCTTGTAATTTAGTTAAGCCATTTGACATTGAATCAGATGTTTTATGCTGATGTAATATGCCTATCATAAATGATGTATTCTCAAAAATAAAAGTCTGTATATATGGTCCAGTTTGATAGTTGTAGACAGTATCCATTTCAGTTGTTGTAATGTCAGTATTTAGAACTTTGTATTCAAGATAATCTGTGTATGTTCTACCAGTATAATTTTTAGATTCTTTTCGCTTTTCAATTTCTTTTTAGATATTTTTCTTCTAACCTTTCTTTTTAAAGTTAAATTAGTAATATCCCAATCCTTGAATAATCCCATTTCTATGTAATTATAAATTGTTTTTTCACAAAATGTTATTTCGGGATGGTTAGTTAGAATAGTGTAAATAGATTGTCCTTTCTTTATTAGTGGACATATGATATGAGCAAGTTCAATAAGTTCAGATGTGTTCAAATTTACACCTTGTCTTGCATCAGATAGAGTGTATTTATAATTTTTTTGAGCTATATCAGCTTTATAAAAATATTTGTCTAAAGTGCAAGATCTTAATTTTGAACAATTATTACAAGCTCCTATAGTTCTATCCCTTTCTTTACAAAGTATAGGCTGATAGATTTTACATTTTTGAGTACATATTTTACAATTAATAAAGAATTTACAATTATAAAAATTACCATTAATAGGTTTATAAGATTTTAATACTTTGTGCCTATTAATTTCTCTAGAAATTGTTGATTGACTCTTATCTAGTTCATTAGCTATTTCAAATTTTCTGTGTCTTTTGTTTAACATTTCTTCTATTTTACATCTTTGGTCAAAAGTAAGTTGTTTGTTTTTTTTTTAAATCAATTTCCATTTTACCTCGTTTCTACCAAAAACATTTGCATATTAATTATAACAAAATTGCAGTAAGTTGTACATTAAGGGCTTATGTAAGACTAAATTCAACTTACTACTCTTATAATTGCATTTACTTTTTTATTTTAGGCAATGTACAAATGCAAAAAATATTTGAAAAAAGCTACACAAAATAAAAAAAATATGGTAAAATATTTGAGTAATATGAAAAAAGAGTGAGAACGTACACTTTATATAAAGGAGGAATAAGTCATGTCAGGACATAGCAAATGGCACAATATACAAGCAAAGAAAGGAAAAGCAGATGCTGCAAGAGGAAAAGTATTTACAAAATTAGGTAGAGAATTACTAATGGCAGTAAAACAAGGTGGAGCAGATCCAACTGGAAATTCTAAATTAAAAGATGTTATTGCAAAATGTAAAGCAGCAAATATGCCAAACGATACAATAAATAATGCAATTAAAAAAGCAGCAGGAGCAGCAAATAGCGAAAACTATGAAGAAGCAATATACGAAGGATATGGACCAAATGGAATAGCTGTTATAGTAGAAGCTGCAACAGACAACAAAAATAGAACAGCAGCAGATATAAGACATGCTTTCTCAAAATGTGGTGGAAACTTAGGAACAAATGGATGTGTATCTTATTTATTTACAAAAAAAGGTGTAATAGTTATAGATAAATCAAATTGTCCATTAGATGAAGAAAGTTTAATGATGCTTGCTATAGAAGCAGGAGCAGATGATTTCTCATCAGAAGAAGAAGTTTATGAAATAACAACAACTCCTGAAACATTCTCAGAAGTAAGAGAAAAATTAGAAGCTGAAAACTTAGAATTTTTAGAGGCAGGAGTACAAATGGTACCATCAACATATGTAGCATTAGATGAAGCAGGAGCGGCAAGAATGGAAAGATTACTAGACATGTTAGACGAATTAGATGACGTATCAGAAGTTTACCACAACTGGGATGAATAAAAAGCGAATATAATAAAAGATGAATATAAAAAAGAAAGAAATTATTAAAGTTTCTTTCTTTTTTTATATTTTAGGAAAGTTATCATAGAATGATAACTTTCTCAGACTGTTGACAAAGTATATAAAAATATTTTGCTCAGCAGTCTTTTCTTTTT
>USDF01000015.1 GCA_900553405.1 uncultured Clostridium sp.
GCTTATCAAACATAGTCATACCAATAAAGTGTGACATATGTTTGACAAACCTACATTTCTTAATATATAAATATAATAATAAGGTTGAAAATAAAATTATATATTGATATAATTTTAGACGATATAAAATATCCAGGAAGGAAGAAATGATATGGGATTAAAAATAGAAAATGTATCTAAAAGCTATGGAGATAAAAAAGTAGTAGATAACATCAACATAGAACTTAATAATCCAGGAGTATTTGGACTTTTAGGAACAAATGGTGCAGGAAAAACTACAACTATACGTATGCTTTTAGGCATATTAAAAAAAGATGAAGGAAAAATTAGTTGGAATGGAAAAGAAGTAACAAGAAAAAATGTGAATTTTGGATATTTACCAGAAGAAAGAGGAATTTATCCTAAAACAAAAATATATGACCAACTAATGTATTTTGCAAAATTAAAAGGAATGAGAAAAGAAGAGGCAGATAAACAAATAAATTACTGGATGAAAAGACTTGAAGTAGAAGAGTACAAAAATATGACAGCAGAAAAATTATCAAAAGGAAACCAACAAAAAATACAATTTATAACAGCAGTGGTGCATGATCCAGATTTAATAGTATTAGATGAACCTTTTAGTGGATTAGATCCAGTAAATACAGAATTAATAAGAAATATTATTTTAGAATTAATTGAAAAACAAAAATATATTATAATGTCAGCTCATCAAATGAGTGTAGTAGAGGAATTTTGTACAAATATTCTAATATTGAATAAAGGAAAAACTGTATTGCAAGGAAATCTTACAGAAATTAAAAATACATATCCTGCAAATAAAGTACTAATAATCACAAAAGAAAATATAGAAGATAAAATAAAAGAAGCAAATCTTTCTATTTTATTAAAAAAAGAGAATGAATATGAAGTAAAAATAGATAATGAAGAACAAGCTTATAATTTATTAAATTCACTAGTTAATAGTAATATAAAAATAGAAAAATTCGAGATTAAGAAACCAAGTCTTCATGATATTTTCATAGAAAAGGTAGGTGAATAAAATGAAGGATTTATTTTTAGTAGCATCATATACATTTAAAGATTTAGTAAAAAGGAAATCTTTTATAATATCTAACATAATTATTTTAATAATGGTAGTAATAGGATTTAATGTACCAAATATTATAAAATTATTTAAAGGTGAAAATGATAACTTTGGAGAAACAAAAATAGCAATAGTGGATAAAGAAAATTTATTAGAAGGTAGTCTTAATTCATTAAAGCAAGGAGAAAAAGAATTAGGTTATACAATAGAGATTCCAGAAGAAAGTGTAACAATAGACCAAATAAAAGAACAAATAAAACAAGAAGAAATAGACTCAGCATTAGTAATAGAAAAGACTGAAAATGGAATAAATATAAATTATTTAATTAAATCTATGGGAATGACTTCTATGGAGCCAGAAAATTTAATAACAGCAATTAAAGAAAGCTATAAAAATGTTCAAATTTCAAAACTAAATGTTTCAGAAGAACAAATGTTAAAAATAAATATGCCATTTACAGTTGCAATGAGCCAAGTAGATGAGAATGAAGCACAAGGAAACTTGTTGGCAATGATGCTATTATCAATAGTATTATTTTACGCTATTTATTTTTACGCATATCAAGTATCTACTTCAATTACAACAGAAAAAACATCTAAAATTATTGAAACTCTAGTTACATCTACATCACCAAGAACTATAGTAATAGGAAAAACAATAGGAATAGGAGTTGCAGGACTTTTACAAACAGCAGTTACAGTAATTGTTGCAATTATTTGTGCAAATGCATTTTTAACTAAAGAAATGATAGATGCAGTTCTAAATGTTTCAAACTTTACACCTACACTTGCAATAAGTACAATTGCTTACTACATATTAGGTTATTCTCTATTTGCATTACTTTATGCACTTACAGGATCAACAGTAGCAAAACCAGAAGATATACAATCTGCAAATAGTCCAGTCGCAATTTTAGCAGTAGTAGGATTTTATCTATCTTATTTTACAATGATGAATCCAGCAAGCGAATTAAATGCATTTGCATCTATGTTTCCAATATCTTCACCATTCTGTATGCCATTTAGAATAATGATGGGATTAGCAGATACTAAAGATATATTAATATCTCTTGAAATATTAATAATAACAATGCTAGTAGTAGCAAAAGTATCTATAAAAATATATTCATCAGCTATTTTGAACAATGGATCAAAAATCAGCATTAAAGATATGGTAAGAATTTATAAAAATAAAAACGATTAATAATTTACAAAATATGTAAATTAATTATTGACATTGCTAATAAAAAAGTATATAATGAATATACTAATAGAGATAGTGATTTAAACTATCATAGATGTGCTGACATCTTAAAAAATCCGAAACACTTGTAAGACGAATGTGCTTACCGTTGGCGGACAACAGAAAAATCAGTAATAAAAATATAGGGCTTATAATTTTTTATAGGCTCTATATTTTTTTGTTATATTTAAATATATTGTAAAGGAAGCTTAAATGAAAGAGAAAGAAATATTAAAGATATTGAAAGAAAGTGCAATAAAATATAAAGAAAATTTAAAAGATAAAAATTTATTAATAATTTATAAAGAAAGAACAGAAATAAAATATATAGAAATATTATTTTTAGCAAGAAATTTTATGCATCTCACAGGAGTGAAATGTAATGCTAAAAATGGAAAAAACATGAAAGCAAATCAATTTTATCAAGCTTGCTTAAATAACAAGTTAAGCTATAAAGATATTATAATAAAACAAAATGGAACAACTAAACTAAAATTAGATATACTTTCTCAATTAATAAATATAAATAAAAATTTTAAAATGATAGGAGAATATAATAATTATAAGAATAAGTTAGTAACTGAAATTTTATTAGGAAATATCAATATGTGTTTGGGTTTGACAAAGAATACATCATCATATTATATTCCCAATACTTTATTAAAAGAAGATATTAGAAAGCTAGTAATAAAGCCATGTCGTATTATTGCCGTATTAAAAAAGAATGTGGAAAGTGAACAATATAAAGATGTAATATACTTAAATAAAGAATATATTGATGTAACAAATAATAATACAGATTTATCTAAAAAAATAAATATAAAAAACAATAGCAATTTATAAAATATATTGCTATAATAAAGGAGGTAAAAATGCAATTAGGTTTATTTCAAAATATAGTAAACGAAATAAGAAAGATAAATATTAGTGACTTTATAAGTGAAGTCTCAGAAAGGCTAGAAAAAATGGAAGAAGAATTAGTAATAGATAGATTTGAAGAAAATACTGCGATTTGTGAAGAGAGAAAAACAGGAAAAATAATAGAAATTCCAAGAGAAAACATTGAAGAAAATGTAAAGGAAGGAGACGTAATAAAAAAAGTAGAAGGAATTTATAAAAAAGATATAGAAAAACAAGAAGAAATAGAAAAAAGAATAGAAGAAAAAATGAATAAAATATGGAAAGACTAAATGTAAAAAAATATATAAATTAAAGAAAAGTATAGTATAGAAAATTAATAAAAAACTTGTAATAGGGGGAAAACAAGTGGCAAATAGGGGCAAAAAAACAAAAAGTATAGAATTTATAATAGGGCTTATTATTTTAATATTAATTGCAATATTAAGTGAAAGTGGAATTATACCAATAGAAAAAATCTTTAATAGTGAAAATAGCGAAATTTTAGATAGTAACGAAATTTCAAAAAGAGTTACAGCAGAAGAAAGTGAAAATGTAACATTAGAAGGAGAAGACATATTACAAATACACTTTTTTGATGTAGGGCAAGCAGATAGTACATTAATAATAAGTGACAATAAAACTATGCTAATAGATGCTGGAACTAATGAAATGGGCTCAAAAGTAGTAGCAAATATAAAAAAACTTGGAATAGAAAAAATAGACTATCTTATAGGAACTCATCCACACGAAGATCATATTGGTGGGTTAGATGATGTAATTAAAAATTTTGAAATAGGAACAATATATATGCCTAAAATACAAACGAATACAAAAACTTTTGAAGATGTATTAGACGCAATAACAGAAAAAAACTTGACTATTACTACTCCAAAAGAAGGCGATAAATTTGAACTAGGAAAAGCAGAATGTGAAATAATGCTTTGTGGAACTGGAACAAAAGAAGAAAAAGAAAATTTAAATTTATCTTCAATAGTAACAAAAGTAACATATGGAAAACAAAGCTATTTATTTATGGGTGATAGCGAAAAAGAAAATGAACAATCTAGAACTTGGCCAAAAGTTAATGTCTTAAAAGTAGGACACCATGGTTCAAATACAAGCTCTTCAAAGGAATTTTTAGATCAAGTATTACCACAAATAGCAATAATAAGTGTAGGAAAAGACAATAGTTACGGGCATCCAAAACAAGTAATATTAGACAGATTAAATAAAATAGGAGCACTAATTTATACAACTAAAGATAAAGGAAACATATTAATAGAAAGTGACGGAAACAATAACAAAGTTTCTTTTTATATTCTAGGAAATTTATCATAGTATGATAAATTTCTGTAGAAAATAAATATGGCAGAAATTACATTGCACAGAAAATTTATTTCATAAATTTTCGCGCACGAACAAATTTACTGAAAAATTCAATTTTTTTGAGTAGGATAAAAAGTAGAGTTAACACTGAAAATTGAAAATTTTCAGATTTGTTCCTAAAAGATAATAGAAAGGCGAAAAATGGACAATAGAAAAATAGGAGTTTTTGATTCTGGAATAGGTGGATTAACAGTATTAAGTAAAATAATAGAGTTGCTACCAAACGAAGAATACATATATTATGCAGATACAGAAAATGTACCATACGGAACAAAACCAAAAGAAGAAGTAAAAAAATATGTGAAAAAAGCTGTAGAGTTCTTGATTTCAAAAGATGTAAAAGCAATTGTAATAGCTTGTAACACAGCGACAAGCATAGCAATAAATGAATTAAGGAATACATATAGTATTCCAATAATAGGAATAGAACCAGCAGTAAAACCAGCAATAGAAAATAAAGGCAAGAAAAAAGTACTAGTAATGGCAACACCAACAACTATAAAAGAAGAAAAATTACATAATTTAATAGAAAAATTTGAGGCTAGAGAATATGTAGATTTAATTCCTATGCCTAAATTGGTGGAATTTGCAGAAAAAAGAGAATTTAAATCAGAAAAAGTAGAAAAATATATAAAGGAAGAATTAAAAATATATAATTTGGAAAACTATTCTGAACTAGTATTAGGATGTACACATTTTCCATTCTTTAAAGAAACATTAGCAAAAATATTTCCTAAAGAAACCAAGATTATAGATGGAAGCTTAGGAGTGGCAAATAGATTAAAAAATGTATTAAAAGAGAACAATATGCTAGCAAATAATATACTAAAAATTGAATATTATTACTCAGGAAAGTTAGTAAAAGAAGATAAAAACTTAAATGAATTATTACAAATGGCAAAGTAGCAATTGGGGACAGTCCCTAATTGTTACTTTTTCTCAATTTTGGACAAGGGTTAAAGTGGAATATTAAGTCAAAGACTGTAGTAGTCTTGTTTTTTTTACAAAAATGTAATATAATTTGGGTGAAATTTATATAGGGAGAAATTAACGTGGGAAATTTTGTACACTTACATATACATAGTGAATTTAGTTTATTAGATGGAGCAAACAGAATAAAAGATATACCAGTAATTGCAAAAGAACTTGGAATGGATGCAATTGCTATTACTGATCATGGAGCAATGTTTGGAGTTATAGATTTTTATAAAGCATGTAAAGCAAACGGAGTAAAGCCAATAATAGGTTGTGAAGTATATGTAGCACCACGAACAAGACATGACAAAGATCCTAAATTAGATAGTAAATATAATCATTTAATATTACTTGCAAAGGACATGACAGGTTATAGGAACTTATCAAAATTAGTATCGTTAAGTTATACAGAAGGTTTTTATTATAAACCAAGAATAGATAAAGAAATATTAGAAAAATATCATGAAGGATTAGTATGCTCTAGTGCTTGTTTGGCAGGAGAAATAAGTCAAGCAATACTTGCAAATGATATGGAAGAAGCAAAAAAAGCAGCATTATGGTTTAAAAATTTATTTGGAGAAGATTATTATTTAGAAATACAAAATAATGGTGTAAAAGAGCAAGTATTAGTTAATCAAAAACTAATAGAACTTTCAAAAGAATTAAACATACCATTAGTTGCCACAAATGATGCACACTATTCAAGAAGAGAAGACGCATACAATCATGAAGTACTTTTATGTATTCAAACAGGAAAGAAAATGTCAGACGAGGACAGAATGAGATTTGACACAGACGAACTTTATATAAAATCACCAGAAGAAATGAGCGATTATTTTTCAAATGTACCAGAAGCAATAGAAAATACAGTAAAAATAGCAGAAAAATGTAATGTTGAATTTGAATTTGGACATACAATTTTGCCAAATTACGATGTACCAGAAGGATATGCAACACATTACGACTACATAGAAGACTTAACAAAAAAAGGTTTAATAAAAAGATATGGGACAAAAGGGACAGATTCACCTTTAGGGACGTTTCCTAATGGAGCGGATAAAGAAAAAAATAAAAAAATAGAGTTACCAAAAGGGACAGATTCACCTTTAAGAAACGTCCCTAATGGTAATGGTAGTTATGAAGAGTTGCCAGAAGAGATTAGAAAAAGAGTTGAATATGAATTAGGTGTTATTAAGAAAATGGGATATGTAGACTATTTCTTAATAGTATGGGATTATATAAATTATGCTAAAACACATGATATTCCAGTAGGACCAGGACGTGGTTCTGGTGCAGGTTCTATTGTTGCATATGCAATAGGAATAACAGATATAGATCCTATAAAATATAATCTACTTTTTGAAAGATTTTTAAATCCTGAAAGAATTAGTATGCCCGATTTTGACGTTGACTTTTGTTATGAAAAAAGAGATAAAGTAATAGAATATGTTTGTAAAAAATATGGTTATGACCATGTATCACAAATTATAACATTTGGTACAATGTCAGCAAGAATGGTAATTCGTGATGTCGCAAGAGTTCTAGATGTACCATATGCAGAAGCAGATAAACTTGCTAAAATGATACCAAATGAAATACATATTACAATTAAAAAAGCATTAGAACAAAATAGGGAGCTAAATACACTTTATGAAACAGATGTAGAAATTAAGAAACTATTAGATATAGCAATGGCATTAGAAGGAATGCCACGTCAAGCTTCAACACACGCATGTGGAATAGTTATAACAAAAGATCCAGTAGATACTTATGTTCCTTTATATGTAAGAGATGGCAATATTTCTACACAATATATAATGACTACATTAGAAGAACTTGGACTTTTAAAAATGGACTTTTTAGGTTTAAGAACATTAACAGTTATAAAAGATACCATAGATTTAGTAAAAAAAGACAAAGGCATACCTGTAGAATTTGACAAAAATATGAATGATCCTAAAGTCTATAAATTATGGCAAGAGGGAAATTCTGTTGGAATATTCCAGTTTGAATCACAAGGAATGACAAACTTTATGAGAGAGTTAAAGCCAGATAGCTTAGAAGATATAATAGCTGGGGTATCACTTTACAGACCTGGACCAATGGATCAAATTCCAAGATACATAGCAAACAAAAAAGACCCCGAACATGCAGTATACACACATCCTGCATTAAAGCCAATACTAGAAGTTACTTATGGTTGTATGGTATACCAAGAGCAAGTTATGCAAATAGTAAGAGATTTAGCAGGATACTCATTAGGTAGAGCAGATTTAGTTCGTCGTGCTATGGGTAAGAAAAAGCTAGATGTAATGGCAAAAGAAAGAGAAATATTTATAAATGGACAAGTAGATGAAAATGGTAATGTTGTAGTTCCTGGATGTGTAAGAAACGGAATAGACGAAAAAAGCGCAAATAAAATATTTGACGAAATGGCTGAATTCGCCAAATATGCTTTTAATAAATCACATGCCGCAGCATATGCAGTCGTATCATATCAAACAGCATATTTAAAAGCATATTATCCAGAAGAATTTATGGCAGCAACTTTAAATAGCTTTTTAGGAAACTTAGATAAAGTCCCATATTATATAGAAGAATGTAAAAGACTAAAAATAGATATATTAAAGCCAGACATAAATAAAAGTGAAACAAAATTTACAGTTGATAATGGAAAAATACGTTTTGGATTAGGAAGTATAAAAAACGTAGGAGTCGCAGCAGTAAATGCAGTTGTAGAAGAAAGACAAAAAAATGGCGAATACAAATCATTTACAGATTTCTGTGAAAGAATTCAGGCAGAAGCGGTAAATAAAAAATGTATAGAAAGTTTAATAAAATCTGGAGCATTTGATGAATTTGAACAAACAAGAAGTACATTAATGGCATCATTTGAAGACATAATAGATGCAATTTCAGATAGTTCAAGAAAAAACATAAAAGGTCAAGTATCAATGTTTGATTTAGGTGGATTAGGTGGAAGCGAAAGTTCATCTGAAGAAGACGAAAAACAACTTGAAAAATTAAAATATTCATACACAACACTTAAAGAATACACAGATAAAGAGCTTTTATCAATGGAAAAAGAAATGCTAGGAATATATATATCTGGTCATCCTTTAGCAGAATTAAAAGAAATTATTGAAAAAAATACAAATATAAGCACATTAAAAATAAGAGAAGGATTAGAAGAACTAGCACAAACAGGAAAATTTCCGTACAAAGATGGACAAACAGTAAAATTCATAGGAATAATAAATTCAATAAAGAAAAAATACACAAAAAATAACAAAATAATGGCTTTTGTTACACTAGAAGATTTATATGGAAGTATGGAAACAGTAGTATTTGAAAATGTATATACACAATCAGCAAATAGCTTAATAGAAGATAATATAGTGCTAGTAGAAGGACGATTAAGCATTAGAGAAGATGAAGAAAGCGTAAGCATAGTAGCCAGCAAAATACAAAATGTTGACGCAAAGTTAGAATCTACTAATGATTCATCTGTTAGTGCAAGAACTGAAGGAATAAAAAAGATAAATAATCTAGAAATAGATATTACCAATTTAAGTGAAGAAGTGAAAGATAAATTAAGAGGAGCACTTAAATTCTTTGCAGGAGATAGAAACAATACAGCATTATTTATATTAAATGGAGAAAGCAAATTACCAGCAGGAGGAATTTTCTTAAATGGAAATACTCTAAATGAAATAGAAGAAATAGTAGGGAAAGAAAATTGTAAAATTCAAGGAGATATGAAATGGAGTTAAAAATAAATAACGATAAAAATTTTGAAGAAGAGATTGGTAAACAATTGCATCAATTCAATAAAAAGAATTGTGAATATATTCAAAAGAACTCTACAGAAAGACACAATAATACAAAAAAATATAATATAGCAATTTACGACAAAGAAAGATTAATAGGAGGCGCTATAGGATTTATTAGATATGAGTGGTATTTTTTAGAAGAATTATGGATAGAAGAGGAATATAGAAAAAAAGGAATAGGAACTAAAATTATAAATGAAATTGAAAAGATAGCAAAAGAAAATAAGGCATTAGGAATAAGGGTAGAAACTTGGAGTTTTCAAGCTAAAGGATTTTATGAAAAGATGGGATTTCTTGTGTACGCTGAATTTGAAGATTGCCCACCAGGAACAATAGACTATTCTTTAAGAAAGAAATTTTAAATAGAGAAAATAGATTTCTTAAATGAAAATAAATATAGAAGATTTAAAACCATGGTTAAATGAAATTCAAGATGCAAAAGCATAGAATAATAAAATATAAGATGGAGAAGAAGCTTGAAATTTTATGTAAAAAATACTATAATATAATTATATTATAAATTATAGAGCCCTCTTGTGTTAGGAGAGAGCAAGTATACTTATTTTTGAAAGGAGACATTTGTATGGGTATTAGCTATCAAAAACGGATTAAGGTTGGAGACGGCACTTTCTTAAATATCAGTAAAAGTGGTGTTTCTATAAGTCAGAAAGTAGGTAAAATTACAATCAATTCAAAAGGAACAACCACTGTCAACCTTGGAAAAGGGGTAACTTACCGTACATCCAAGAAAAAGAAAAAATAATTGTACTAAAAAAAGAGTAGGTAAAAATACAATGAATTTTACCTACTCTTTTTTTATATACTTTTTTAGTTTTATATAAAATGTTTTACATAATTTGACTTTTTAGTAGAAATTTAGTATAATAAAAACTGGTATTTAGTGTTATATATATCAAAGGCAAATTGACTTTGGTAGCCTAAAGTGTATATGCACAAATGCACTCTTTAGAAAGGAGATAGAAAACTATTAACTAAATAACGCAGAAAGGAGAAAATATATTCGTGGAAAAAGAACTTTTAACTTTGATTCCGAAGCGATTTTTATGTCCTATTTGCGGCGGATGGCATAAATGGAAACATTCACATCCATTGGAATATTATGATTCCAATTCTCCAGCAGAATTTACAGAATCTCCGAAAGACTGTGCTAATGACCGGTACACGATTTTTGTTGATGATGAATACTTGTATTATACTACTGGAAAGATGTGTGGGCATGCTAACTTAAATCTCAATGGAAAGATTCAAATTGAATCCATCATTGAGAATGATGACCAGCCTATTGTTACGTTTGATGTTCCGTTCAAAGCTGAAAATAAAGTAGGAAGAGATGAATATGATTGCAGCGGTTGTGATTGGTGCTCTGAATGTAATCTCATTAAGCTCAGTGAAAATGGTGATTCTATTCACATGAAAATTCCATTGGGGTTTGAATTTGAACAGAGTGATTACATGAGATTCGCAAAAATGGGTAAAATTGCACACAAAAAAATTAAGGAGGATGCTACTATGAAAAATAACATTTTTAACCTGAATCTGGAATTTGGTCCCAACAAGGATGAAAACATCGCAAGCACATTGATGGGTATTGCTGTTAAGAATGAGGACAACTGGCGGATATATGACAAGAAGAAGAAGGAAATTACTGATGTCGGTGACATACAGCTTGGCAATCTTCCTATCTTCATTCTGCCTACTACCAAACTTAATGAGGGAGACCTCATTAAAGATGCTAGCGAATACTACTATGTAATGAAAGTTGAGAAGGAAAGTACACAGACCCTGTGTGCCAAGACTGGTGAGATGAAGACCATTATTCCCATTAAGAATGTTCTGGGCTTCAGCTGCTATTCCAAGGTTAGCGCTTTCAGCGATTTCATCAACGTGGGCGAAGACTTCGATGTTGAAAAGCTGGCTCTCATGTCTACAATGTGCGGACAGAACGGTAAAGATAGTGGTCAGATGAACCAGTTAGTTCCGCTGATGCTTTTCAAGGACAAACTTGGCGGTGATGACGACATGATGAAGATAATGTTAATGACCTCCATGATGTCTACTCCGACAGAAGATGGTGACCAGAGTGCCACTATGAATCCGTTACTTCTGCCGATGCTTTTCAAGGACAAACTTGGCGGTGATGACGACATGATGAAGATGATGTTAATGACTTCCATGATGGATGGCAGTAAGACAGGAAACAACAATCCTACTATGGGTTACCTGATGCTCGACATGCTTATGAGCAAGAAAGAAGAACCTAAAGAATCTCAAAAAGAAGCTCCAAAAAGGGCTCCTAAAAAAGCTCCTAGAAAAGCTCCTAATGATGATTCTGATGAGCAGCCTAAGACTGATGATGGTACTGAAAAATAAATGCAAACAAAACCAATTCAATAGTTTCTATCTCTAATCGAATCCCTCAAGGTACTGCCTTGGGGGATTTCTTTTATATAATAAGGAAGTTTATAAATAAAAAATAAGATAAAAAAATAAATTATACAAATAAAATTATGCCCTAGGACTTGCAATATCTTAAAAATGTGATATAATAAACAAGCTAAATATTATGTGTAGCGTGAAAGGATGAAGAAAAATGAGTATGAAAGTTGAAAAAACAGACAAAAAAAATGAAGTAAAATTAAGCTTTACAATTGAAGCTTCTAAATTTGAAGAAGCAATACAAAAAGTATATGTAAAAAGTGCAAAATATTTTAATATTCCAGGATTTAGAAAAGGAAAGGCACCATATAAAATAGTTGAAAAACAATATGGAGCACAAATATTCTATGAGGATGCTTTTAATGAAGTAGCAGGAGAAGTTTATGAAAAAGAATTAACAGATGCTAAAATAGAAGCAGTAAGCAGACCTGAAATAGACATTATCCAAATGGAAAAAGGAAAAGACTTAATTTTTACAGCAGTAGTACAAACTAAGCCAGAAGTAACATTAGGAAAATATAAAGGTATAGAACTTAAAAAAGTAGAGTATAATGTAGAAGAAAAAGACATAGACCATGAAATTGGACATATGCAAGAAAGAAATGCAAGACTTGTAAATGTTGAAGATAGACCAGTTGAAAAAAATGACACAACAGTTATCGATTTCGAAGGTTTTGTAGATGGTGTTGCATTTGAAGGTGGAAAAGCAGAAAACCACGAATTAGTAATTGGAAGTAACACATTTATTCCAGGATTTGAAGACCAAATTATTGGTATGAAAATAGGAGAAGAAAAAGACATAAATGTAACATTCCCAGAAGAATACTTCTCTAAAGATTTAGCTGGAAAAGCTGCAGTATTTAAAGTAAAACTACATGAAATAAAGAAAAAAGAATTACCAGCAGTTGATGATGAATTTGCAAAAGATGTTAGCGAATTCGATACAATCAAAGAATTAAAAGATTCTATAAAAGAAAAATTAGAAGAAGAAAATAAAAATAAAGCAAAATATGAGACAGAAGAAGAAGCTATAAAAACAGTATGCGACAATACTGAAATCGATATTCCATCAGGAATGATTGAAACAGAAACAGACAATATGATAAAAGACATTGAACAAAGATTAATGTATCAAGGATTAAATTTTGCACAATATCTTCAAATGATGGGTAAAACAGAAGAAGATATGAGAAAAGAAATGAAAGAACAAGCTGAAAGACAAGTAAAAACAAAACTTGTATTAGGAGCAATAGTTGAAGCAGAAAAAATAGAAGCAACAGACGAAGAAGTAAAAGCAAAATTAGAAGAAATGGCTACTATGTATGGAAAAGATGCAAAAGACTTAGAAGCAAATGAAAGCTTAAAAGCATACATTGCAGAATCTGTAAAAACAGAAAAAGCAATTAGTTTCATAGTAGATAATGCAAAAATAAAATAGAAAAATAAATGGAGGAAAGTTAGGGGTAAAATTATTTTTAAAATAAGTAAAGTTGCCACTAGCTTTTCTTACTTATTTAAACAATTCAGAGGAATAATATTAACCAGTTAATCATTAATTCATAAGGAAAATACTTTATCAAGGGAAAAAATGAAAGAAGGTTAAAATGTGTGTCCACTGACTTATATAAAAGGAGGAATTTTTAAATGAACGAAAGAAATAGTTTAGTACCATATGTTATTGAACAAACAGCAAAAGGGGAAAGATCATACGATATTTATTCAAGATTATTAAAAGACAGAATTATATTTTTAGGAGAAGATGTTAATCCAACATCAGCAAGTTTAGTAATTGCACAATTACTATTCCTAGAATCAGAAGATCCAGATAAAGAAATATCTTTATATATAAATAGCCCAGGAGGTTCAATTTCAGACGGAATGGGAATAGTAGATACAATGAATTATATTAAATGTCCAGTATCTACAATATGTATTGGTATGGCTGCAAGCATGGGAGCAGTATTATTAGCCGCAGGAGAAAAAGGTAGAAGATTTGCTACACCAAATGCAGAAATATTAATTCACCAACCACTAATAGGTGGAAACGGAATTTCAGGACAAACAACTGAAATAAAAATTCATGCAGACCATATGATAAAAACAAGAGAAAAATTAAATAAATTCTTAAGTGCAAGAACAGGTCAATCTTTAGAAACAATTGAAAAAGATACAGAAAGAGATAACTATATGACTGCAGAAGAAGCATTAAAATATGGTTTAATAGATGGAATTATGGAGAAAAGAAGTTAAAATAGAGAATTGATGTGTAACATTAAAAATAAAAATGAGATAAGGAAAAAGAAAGTTTTAAATAAAAAACTTTAAAGTTGAAGAAAAGGGAGAAAAAAATGGCAAAAGGCGAAAAAAACATAAAATGTTCATTTTGTGGAAAATCACAAGATGCAGTAGAAAGAATAATTGCAGGACCTGGTGTGTTTATTTGCGATGAATGTATAAAAGTTTGTTCAAATATTTTAGAGGATGAATCTTTTGATGATAATGAATTTAACTATACATTAAACAATGAAAAAGATAAATTACCAGCACCAGCAGAAATAAAAAAAGTTTTAGATAGCTATGTAATAGGTCAAGAAGATGCTAAAAAAACATTAGCTGTTGCAGTGTACAACCATTATAAACGTATATATAATCCACAAAAAAGTGATGATGACGTAGAAATTCAAAAAAGTAATGTTTTGTTATTAGGACCAACAGGATGTGGAAAAACACTTCTTGCACAAACACTTGCAAAAATATTGAAAGTACCATTTGCAATAGCAGATGCTACAACATTAACAGAAGCAGGTTATGTTGGTGAAGATGTAGAAAACATTTTATTAAAGCTAATTCAAAATGCAGACTATGACATAGAAAAAGCAGAAAAAGGAATAGTATATATAGATGAAATAGATAAAATAACAAGAAAATCAGAAAATCCATCTATAACTAGAGATGTAAGTGGTGAAGGTGTACAACAAGCATTACTAAAAATAGTAGAAGGAACAATAGCATCTGTTCCACCACAAGGCGGAAGAAAGCATCCACATCAAGAGCTTTTACAAATAAATACAGAAAATATACTATTCATTTGTGGAGGAGCATTTGAAGGGTTAGATAAAATTATAAATGAGCGTACAGGTAAAAAAGCAATAGGATTTGGAGCAAATGTTCAGAGTCAAAAAGAAATAGATAAATATAAAATTTATGAACAACTATTACCACAAGATTTATTAAAATTTGGTCTAATACCAGAATTTGTAGGAAGACTTCCAATAGTTGCAACTTTAAGAGAATTAGACAGAGAAGCACTTATAGATATAGTTACAAAACCAAAAAATGCTTTAGTAAAACAATACAAAAAATTATTAGAATTAGACAATGTAGAACTAGAATTTGAAAAAGAAGCATTAGAAGTTATTGTAGATAAAGCAATAGAAAGAAAAACGGGTGCAAGAGGACTTCGTTCTATAATAGAAGAAATAATGAGAGATATTATGTTTGATATTCCATCAAATCCTAAAATAGAAAAATGCATAATAACAAAAGAAACAGTATTAGAAAAGAAAGCACCAACACTTATTATAAATGACAAAAAAGAGGTTGCAAAAAGTGGAGAAAAACCACAAAGAAAAAACACAAATAAAAAAATAGAAACAGCATAAAAGGAGTTAAACACTCCTTTTTTTCTATACTAGATAAATATGGCGAGCTTAAGATTTCATTAAAATTTACATTTAATAGAAAAACTTAAGTTTGTTTTTTTGTAGTTTAAATTCTATTTAAATTGTAATTTTTTTGACAAGTTATCAAGTTTTATTGTATAATGAGTTTACTATAAAAAGGGGAAAATAGCTATGAATAATGAAATTACAATAAAAGAAATAACACAAAAAGTAGAGAAATCTTCAACAAATTTTGAAAAAACAAATACAGACTTAAAAAGAAAATATTTATTATGGAATATAGAAGCTTTTAATATTATTGCATCAAAAATAAGTGCTAATAGAGGTACTTTTGGAACGGGATATCCATTTTATGCATTAGACGAAAATTTAGAGGGAAAATTACCTATTATAGAAGAACAAATTAGGTATAACAGACAATTAGTCAGAAATGGGGAAGCTGTTCAAAAGTCTATATGGGAATGTAAAAGATGTTTAGAAGAAAAATACGCAGATATGCCAGATTTAAAAAGAATTTGTAAACCATGCCCTAATATGTTGGATGAATTAAAACCTAGAAAGATTATAAATAGATTACCAGATATTGATATATGGGTAGTCTGTGAAGATGGAAAAATAGATGAAGTAGAAGAGCAACTACAAAAATTATTAGAAAGTTTTAATATGCAACCATCTGATATAGATCCTTTTTCTGCAATAGAAAATGTAGAAGAAATATCAAAAGATTTAGATAAGGGTATAATACCTAAAAAGTTTTTGCCAATGGATGTACACATAATGGAATATTCTAAAATGGAAGAATTGATAAAGGAAGTTCCAGGAGTATTAAGAATAGCAAAGCAAGAGGAAAAAATTCCATATTTGCCAATACATCCAAAATCTTATAGAAAAATTTGGCAATATGACGATGAGGCATATAATTTTATTTATGATTATCTTTCAGCACTTACACCATTCAACTTTGAAAAAGAATTACAAACAACTTTAGATGACAGTAAAAGACAAGTAATTAGAGAAAACACAAAAGAAGAATTATTAGACTTTTTACTAAAATCGGCAACTAAAGCAAACTTTAGAAGGTTTCAGTCATTGGAATTAGAAGAAAATTTCTTAAAAAAAGTTGAAAGTTGGGCAAAAACTGGAAGAGATGGTATACAAAAAATAAAAGAAATTTTAGGAGAAGAATACCAATTAGAAATATAATAAAAACGAGAAAAGGGGAAGATATATGTCAAAAAAGATAGATTTACATATTCATACAACAATATCAGATGGATTTTTAACACCAAAAGAAGTAATAGATGAGGCAAATAAAAATGGAGTTTATGCAATCGCTATTGCAGACCATGATACAATAGAAGCATATAATGAAGAACTATTTAATTATGCAACAAGTAAAAATGTAAAATTAATTAATGCAGTAGAAATATCAACTAAAAGTAAAAAAGCAGGGATTCATGTATTAGGTTATAATTTTGATTTAAATGATAAAAAATTTCAAGAAAGATTATATAAAATAAGAAATGCAAGACATGATTATTTATATAACGTTAGTAAAAAATTAAATGAATTAGGTTATATTTTAAATGTAGAAGAATTAGACAAAATAGATGCTGTAACAAAGGCACATATTGCACTAGATGTTATAAATAATGAAAAAAATAAAGAATTATTATTAAAAACATTTAATCATATTCCAAGCAAAGGCGAATTTATAGAAACAATTATGAATGAAAATTGTCCTGCATATGTAAAAAAGGAATCAGTAACACCAAAAGAAGCTGCACAAATTATAAGAGAAGCTAATGGGAAAGTTGTATTAGCACATCCAGTAGCATATGTTCATGAAGATAATTTAACAGATGAAGATATTTTAGAAATAATAAAAGATATGAAACTAGATGGATTAGAAGCAAACTATCTATATGTAGACAGATATGATAATAAAATTAATGAAGTAGAAAAATGGAATAAATTTGCAAAAGAAAATAATTTATTTGTGACGATAGGTTCTGATTTTCATAACAAAGATGGACTTAGACCAGAAATTGGTTTTGTAAATACTGATTTTATTTTAGAAGACAAAATAGTTGATGAAATATTAATTAATTTGAATAAATAGAAAGCATTAATATTGATGTAGATTTTTAGCATATAAAGCTTTATTTTTGAAATAATGTATGCAAAAATCTACATTTATATTTTAAATAAGGAAGAGAAGAAAATGAACTATATACTAAAAATAAAAGATGCAGAAATTCCACTTAATATACAAAATTATAAGAAAGCTAAAAGCATAAAATTATATTTTAAAGAAGGAATATTAAAAGTAACAAAATCGCCTTATGTAACTAAAAGAGAAGTAGATAAATTAATTAAAAATAATGAAGAAAAAATTTATGAAGAATACAAAAAAATTGAGGAGAAAAAGCGTCTAAATAATGTAAGGTGGAAAACCGGTGATACTATTTTATATAAAGGTGAAGAATATAGCATAAATAAGAATTATGATGAAAAAAATAGCGTAAGAATAAATATAAATGAAGAATCCAAAATATTTGAAATACAACTTCCTCTTGCAATAAAAGAAACCGAAGAAGAGGAAAAGTATATTTTAAATGTAATAAGAAAATTATTTAAAAATAATACAGAAGCAATTTTACGAGAGAGACTTCCATACTGGAGTAATATAACAAAAATCAACTATGCAAGTGTTAATGTAAAAGATGCCAAAACAAGATATGGAAGTTGTGTGCCATCTAAAAAGGCACTTCATTTTAGTAGTAGATTAGTAATGCTTCAAAAAAAAGCTATAGATGCAGTAATTGTACATGAATTATGCCATATTGTTCATCCAAATCATAGCAAAAATTTTTATGAATTAGTAGAAAAATATATTCCAAATTACAAACAAATAGATAAGTATTTAAAGAAAAATGGCAAACTAATTACCATATAATAAAACGTAAATTAAGTGGAGTTAATAAATGAAGAAAATAGATGAAAAAGAAATACATGAATTATTTGAAAAAATGAGACAAACGGATTTAAAAGCATATGAAGAATTGTATAAAAAATATTATAATTTGGTATATAATATTGCATTTTCCGTTTTGAAAAATTATGAAAATGCAGAGGATATAGCACAAAATGTGTTTGTTAAAATTGGTAATTTAGAACAAGAAAAATTGCCAAAAAATTATGAAGCAAGTTGGCTATATACAGTTACAAAAAATGAATGTATCTCATTTATTAGAAAGAATAAAGAAACTAGCTCAATAGAAAATAGAATAGAAAACGAAAATGAAAAAAATGAGATAGAAACTGTAATTCAAAATAGTTCATACCAGAATTTATTAGAAAGCTTAGAGCAAGTAGAAAAACAAATTATATTTCTAAAAATAGAAGCGGGATATTCATTTAAAGAAATTTCAAAATTATTAAAAATGCCTATGGGGACAGTACAATGGAAGTATTATAAATCTTTACATTCGCTAAAATTGTTAATTGGTAATTTATCAATGTTTATTATAGGAACAATTACATGTATATTAAATAAAAAACAAATTAAAAAAGCAACTATAAATAATACTGAAAAATCAGAACAAGGGGAAAAAGAAAATGTCACGCAAAATAATAATATGAAAGAAGAAAATCAAAAGAATTATGATACTGAACAAGATAGTATAGAAAATAATTCAAAACAAGAAGAAACATCAGCAAATATAATAGCAGAAAACAATGGACAAGAAGAAATAAAACAAGGAGAGCAAACTATAATAGAAACTGAATTAGTAGAAAATAGAATAGTGCCAAGAGATATAATTTTATATGGACTAACAAGCGTATTTTTATTCTTTACAATATTTTTAACAATTATTAGTATAAAAAACCAACAAAGCAGAAAGGAAAAAACGTCTAAAAGGTAAGAAAGGTAAAGGTGATTACTAATGAATAAAAAGAAAATAGGAATTATAATAGGCATTGCAATTCTACTTGTAGTATTAACAATAGGAATTTTATATATTATAGACTTGAATAGAATGAAAATTAATGAACCAGTATTTTTTAGTACATGGGGTTTTAAATATAATCCTACTATAAAAGAAGATTTAGCAAAGAAAGATACAAATGAACATACTTTTTTAGGAAAGGTTATAAATAGTATTGGAATTTATGAAATAATATGTTGGGGAGTAGAAGTACCAGGCGATATTCAGATTACAATAGAACCTTTAGAGGGGGAAGAAATTAGAAAAAGTTCAGATAAAATAGTAACATATTTAAAAGAATATGATGGAAATAATTATGAAGCAGGAACAATTGTAAAAGTAACATACACAGGAGAAATACTAGAAACATATCATACACAAGTAAATTGTACCAAAATAGAAGAAGTAAAAAACTATACAATAGAAATGTATAAGAAAATTTTAGATGATTTAATAAATCAAGATTCAGCAATAAATGAAGACGCAAAATTTATAGCAATAGATTTTACAAAATTTTTAGCATATCATAAAGATAAACATAATGGAGGTTCACAATTAAGAAGTTTATCTCCAAATGAAAAGAAAGCATTATTAGAGTATTGTAAAAAATACAATGAAAATGTGATAGAGGCAACAATGGAAGAACTAAAAGAAAAAGGCTATTTTGACCAAAAAAATCTGTATTTGCAAGGAATACTAATTACAGCAACAGATATAGAAAAAATAGAATTTGATAAAGCAGTATTAAGCCTTGAAAAATACAGAGGAGGTCTAGCAGCAGTATTTCCTAAATATGAATTAACTTTAGTATATAATGACTATTGGGACTTAAAAGTATTATCAATGGCAATTTCATAAAGGATGCTTTGTAATATTTAAATTAAAAATACAAAACCCTGCCACTTTTTTATTAGCAGGGTTTTGTATTAATGCAAATTAATACACTTTCAAAGATTTAATAACAATATTGAGTTCTGCGAAAGTTTTCTTAACAAATTTGTCAGTTGTATCAATCCACGCATCTTCTCCCATGCAGCCGATTGCCAAAACACAACCGTCATCTCCGAAAATAACAGCAACTTTATCGCCATCACAAATATGAGCTTCTTTGAAATTCTCTTTAAGCTGATTGCAGAAAATTTCGCCTTCCTCTTTGGTGTCTCCAACCTTAATAAAAGGAAGATTGCTAAAAGAAAAAGTAGAAGTGTCTTCGAACATAATGTCCCAAACATAATAACAATGATGGTCAAAGTAGTACGGAGGCTTTTCTAAGCCTTTAATCCGAGCTGTTGCAACGTTAACTTCTTGAAATTTCATATTAATTCCTCCTAACAATTGTTTTATGAGAATTTAACAACTTGCTATTCTTTTTATAGTTCGCATAGCTACGAATAATTACAATTATAATCATATCACGATTTACATAATTTTTCAACAAATTTGGCTAATTTATATTATTAAACAAATGTGTTTTACAAGCTAGAACAGATTTGTTATTGGCTGGGGTACTGTGATTCGAACACAGGAATGTCGGAGTCAGAGTCCGATGCCTTACCGCTTGGCGATACCCCAATAAATATAAAATTAATAGTCACGAATAAGTTTACTTACCAGCGACTTAATTTATAATAACATATCAAACAAAAAAGTTCAAGATAAATTGTCTAATAACAAAAAGTAAAAATTGAATTTCTAAAATTTTACATTTCTTTTGAATATAATAATACCAAATGTGAATAATATTTCTAAGGAGGTAAGAGAAAATGAAAGATTATTTAGCAATAAAAAGTATAAAAGCATTAGAGGTATTTGATTCAAGAGGAAATCCAACAGTTCAAGTAGAAGTTGTAACAGATGGTGGATTCACAGGTGTAGCAATGGTGCCATCAGGAGCTTCTACAGGAAGTTTCGAAGCAGTAGAATTACGAGACAATGAGGAAGATAGACTTATGGGAAAGGGAGTAACAAAAGCAGTTAATAATATAAATAAAAAGATAGCAAAAGCATTATTAGATACAAATGTATATGACCAAACAAAAATAGATGAAACTTTAATAAATTTAGACGGAACAGATAACAAAGGAAATTTAGGAGCAAATGCAACACTTGGTGTATCTATTGCATGTGCAAAAGCTGCAGCAAATTCTCTAGGAATGTGTTTATATAAATATTTAGGTGGAGTAAATGCTAAAAAATTACCAACTCCAATGATGAATATATTAAATGGAGGTAAACATTCAGACAATAATATAAGTATTCAAGAATTCATGATTATGCCAATTGGAGGAGAGACATTTCGTAGAAAATTAGAAATGGGAGTAGAAGTATATCATACATTAAAGAAAGTATTGAAACAAAAAGGTTATAGTGTAGCAGTAGGAGATGAGGGGGGATTTGCGCCAAACTTAAAAAATGAAGAAGAAGCAATAGATGTTATAATAGAAGCTATTACAAAAGCTGGATATGTTCCAGGAGTAGATGTTGCTTTAAGTTTAGATATAGCAAGTACAGAAATGTTTGAGGAAGCAAAGAAAAAAGGAAAAGATGGATATTATTTTTGGAAAACAGACATATTAAAAAGTAAAGAAGAAATGATAGAATATTTAGAAGGCTTAGTAAATAAATATCCAATAATATCAATAGAGGATGGATTGGCTGAAGAAGATTGGGAGAGTTGGAGAAAACTTACTGAAAAATTAGGAAATAAAATACAACTAGTCGGAGATGACCTATTTGTTACAAATGTAAAAAGACTTCAAAAAGGAATAAATAATAAAGTTGCAAATAGTATATTAATTAAACCAAATCAAATAGGTACCATAACTGAAACGTTAGATGCCATAGAATTAGCAAAAAAGAATGGATACACAGCGGTGGTATCACATAGATCTGGTGAAACAGAAGATACAACAATTGCAGATATTGCAGTTGCAACAAATGTAGGACAAATAAAAACAGGAGCACCTTGCAGAACAGACAGAATGGCAAAATATAATAGGTTATTAAATATAGAAGAAGAATTAGAAAATTAAAGGACATTTTGGGACAGATCACTTTTGTATAATTTCTTGATAGAATAAAATAAAAACATATCAATTAAAAATTGATATGTTTTTATTTTAACTATTTTACATCTCTATTTATAATATAGAATCTAATTCCTAAAGCAATAACGGCAACTAGTGTAATTCCAATAAATATATATAAAGTATTAGTCTCACCTGTTTGAGGTATTGTTGTATTTGCTGTAGTTGTATCTTGTGTTAGTCTAACTTTAGGTGTAACTTTTGATACTAAAGTATTTGTTCCATCATCTGTTTTTATTTCATTTGCAGTAATTTCAACTTTTTCATTAGTATTTAGTATAACATTAAGAATTTTAGAATCTATGTTATCTTTAACTTTTAATTTATAAGAAACAGTAGCTGTCTCTTTTGGTTCTAATTTATCAATAGTCCAAGTAATTAAATTATTTTGTAAATCTATAGTTGGTGAAATTTTTCCTTTAGTAGGCTGAGTAACATATGAAAAATCAAAGTTATCTACAATTTCTTGTGGAAAATAATCATAAATTTTTAAATTTGTTAAAGTATTTGCAGATGTATCTTCAAAGTTATTTAAAATTGTAGTACAAATTGTTTCTTCAATTTTACTATCAGGAATGTAATAGAATTTTCCAACAGTAGGTTCTGCAGTTGTACCAAATATCTCTTCTGCTAGAGCTTTATAAGTAATTCCTGTAGATGGTTCTTCAACATCTGGAACACCAGTCATAACAGAGAAAATTTTAACACCAGCTTTATCTAGTTCTTTTAATTTAGCAATTGTTTTAGTAGCTGTTTCTCCAGAATATGTTAGAGTAGGTCCACCAACAGCAGTATTTGGAACACCATCTGTTAATAAAACAATATATTTACATTCACAATCTTTTGTAAAGTTTTGATTAGCTATAGTTAATCCAGCTTCAATATTTGTTCTAGGTCCGAATTCAGCAACTTTTATAGAATTTATAGTAGATAAAACAGTAGATTTGTCAGCACTTGGTTTTAATCTTAATTTTGCATCTGTAAGAGTTCCTTCTTCATCACCAGTAGAGAAAGTTGTAATACCAATTTTTACATTTTCATTTTCCATAAGTTTTGTTGCTAATGTTTTAGCAGAGTCTGTTATTACATCAAATCTAGTAGAAGTTCCAACAGCATCTTTCATACTTAAAGAGTTATCAATAACAAAAGTAATTTCAGTTGGTTTATTGAATATAGGTTCTGCAGTATTAGTAACTTTTAGTTCAATAGTTAATTCTTTCTTTTCTAAATCATAAGATGTTATTTTCTTTTCAAATTTAGCTATATCATTAATATTAATAGTACAAATATTATTTTCTACAATTTCAAATTTAGCCTTTTCTGAACTAGTAGTTGCAGCCAAACAAGTAGTAGAAATTAATAAAAGTATAGCCGTTATAGCAAAAATAAATTTTTTCTTTGTCTTTAACATAAAATAATCCCTTCCTTTATTATATTATCTATCGTTTATATTATAATATACGGTAATCCTATTTTCAACAAAATAATGAAAATGAAATAAAATTGTAATATTTAGTGGAAAAAAATGAATAAATGTGATATTATGTAGAAACAAAAATTTAAGAGGGAAAATAATTATGAAAAACATAATAGGAATAGTATTATCTTATGTATTTATAGCTATTATTATAGTAGCAGCAAAGTTTTTTGAAAAAGCGGGAAAAGAAGCAAGTAGAAAATTTATACACATAATGTTATCTAACTGGTGGTTTTTAGCAATGTATTTCTTTGATAATGTTATTTGGGCGAGTATTGTACCACTTAGCTTTGTTATTATAAATTATATATCTTATAAAAAAGATTTAATAAAAGTAATGGAACGAGATGCAAAAGAGAAAGATGGCTTAGGAACAGTATATTATGCACTTTCATTATTTTTAATATCAATATTTACTTTTGGAATTATAAAAAGACCAGAAATAGGATTATGCTCTATTTTAATAATGGGTTATGGAGATGGATTAGCAGCAATTATAGGAAGAAGCATAAAAAGTATGCCTTACAAAATAGGAAAAACAAAGAAAACAATTGCAGGTTCAGCTACAATGCTATTTATATCATTCTTTATAGTAGCAATTTTCTTATGTAGTATACAATCACCATTATGGCTATTAAAATCAATATTATTAGCAGTAAGTGTAACAATATTGGAAGCAGTTTCTGTAAAAGGAACAGATAATATAACAGTTCCAATATTTGCATGTTTGCTACTAACAACTATGGCAATTTAATAAAAAATTATAAAAGGCAGTTTTATTAATGGGGGAATAAAAAATGATGCAAAAAATTTTGGATAGAATAGATAATCCAAAAGATACAAAAAGATTAACAGAAAAAGAAAAAATACAACTTGCTGAAGAAATAAGAGAAGAAATGGTAGAAACTGTTTCAAAAACAGGTGGACATTTAGCTTCAAACTTAGGTGTAGTAGAATTAACTATTGCACTTCATAGTGTATTTGATTTACCAGAAGACAAAATTGTGTGGGATGTAGGACATCAAACTTATGTGCATAAAATGTTGACAGGTAGAAGAGAAAAAATGAAGACTCTAAGAAGTTTAAATGGTATAGCAGGTTTTCCAAAAACAAAAGAATCCATTTATGATGATTTTAATACAGGTCATAGCAGTACTTCTATTTCAGCAGCACTTGGAATGGCAAGAGCAAGAGATTTAAAGAATAAAGACAATCATGTTATAGCAGTTATTGGAGATGGAGCACTAACAGGAGGAATGGCATTAGAAGCACTGGATGATGCAGGAAGTAGTAAAACAAGATTAATAGTAATTTTAAATGACAATGAAATGAGTATATCTAAAAATGTAGGTGGAATTTCTAGATTTTTAACAAGAATTAGAACAAAAAAATTCTATAAAAAATCAAATAATTGCATTAGAAAATTATTAGAAAAAATACCTAAGTTTGGTCCATTTGTAATACATATAGCAAGAAGAATAAAATATAGTATAAAACAACTAATGATACCAAATATGTTTTTTGAAGATTTAGGATTCAAATATTTAGGACCAGTAGATGGACATGATATAGAAAGGGTAGAGTGGATTTTAAACTTAGCAAAAAAAGAAAAAGAGCCAGTAGTAGTACATATTATTACTAAAAAGGGAAAAGGCTATAAACCAGCAGAAGAAAATCCAGATTCTTTCCACGCAATAGGAAGTTTTAATAAAGAAACAGGAAAACTTATTAAAACTAAAGAAAAAGATTATTCACAAGTATTTGGAGATAAACTAGTAGAACTTGCAAAAAAAGATGAAAAAATAGTAGCAGTTACAGCAGCTATGGCGGATGGAACAGGTCTTAAAGAATTTAGAAAAAAATATCCAAAAAGATTTTTTGATGTAGGTATAGCAGAACAGCATGCTGTATGCATGGCAGCAGGAATGGCAAAGGAAGGTCTTATACCAGTTGTACCAATATATTCATCATTTTATCAAAGAGCATTTGACCAAGTAATACATGATGTATGTATGCAAAACTTGCCAGTTGTAATGTGTGTAGATAGAGCAGGTTTAGTAGGGCAAGATGGAGAAACACACCAAGGAATGTTTGACTTATCATTCTTTAATTTAATACCAAACATTACTATAATGGCACCAAAAGATTTTAAAGAATTAGAAGAAATGCTTGAATTTGCAATAAGCTTAAAAGCACCAGTCGTTATACGTTATCCACGTGGTACAGAAAGCAAAAAAATAAAATTTGATAAGCAGGAAAAAATAGAATTAGGAAAATCAGAAATTTTAACACAAGGGGAAGATATAACAATAGTAGCAATTGGTAAAATGGTAGCAAAGGCTTTTGAAGTAAAAGAAAAATTAGAAAAAGAAGGAAAAACAGCGGAAGTAATAAATGCTAGATTTTTAAAGCCATTTGATGAGCAAGCTATAATAAATTCTATGAAAAAAACAAAAAATATAATAACTTTAGAAGACAATACGATAATAGGTGGCTTAGCTTCAAAAGTAGAAGAACTAATAAGCAAGAACAAAGAAGATAACATACGATTTAAAGCATTTGGATTACCAGACACATTTATAGAACATGGCAAAGTAGAAGAACTAGAAGAAATGTATAAACTAGATGCAAAAAGCATAGTAAAGGAAATTAATTTTTAAAAAGTATGGATAGAAGTGTTTTAAATAAATACAAAAAGGAAGATGAAAAATTAGTCTTATCTAAAGTAATGGATAAGATTAGTTTTTGTGAGACTAAAAATAAAATACAAGTAACAGATTTTTTTGATTTAGGACAAAAACAATTAATTTATAACTTTTTAAATAGTCAAAAGGTCAAAAATTATATATTTTATGGTGGATTTGAAGAAGCAGAAAGAGTATTAGCAGTATTTTATCCAGAAAAATTAGAAGATTTAATACAAAATATAAATTTTAATGAATATATAAAAGTAATTCGTATTACACTTCCAAATGAAAATAAAGGGAAATATACTCATCAAAATTATTTAGGTGCATTAATGAAACTAGGGTTAAAGCGAGAAAAAATAGGAGATATATTAGTAGATGAAAATGGTGCAGACATTATAATAAAAGAAGATATATTAAAATTTCTTATTACAAATCTTTCACAACTCACTAGATTTCAAAAATCAGAAATAGAAGAAATTAAATTAGAAGAATTAAGAAAAGCTGTAATACAAAAAGAAAAAATGACAATAACAGTTTCTTCTATGAGAATAGATAATATAGTGGCAGAACTTGCAAAATGCTCTAGAAATAAAGCAAATGAATTATTAGAACAAGAAAGAGTTTTTGTGAATTATGAAGTAATAACAAAACCTACAAAGCAAATAAAAGAAAATGATAAAATAACTATAAGAGGAAAAGGAAGATTTGAAGTAAAACAAATTTTAGGAAATACTAGAAAAGGTAGAATAATGGTTGAAATAGAAAAATAAAAAAATTTACTCCAAAAATTGACAAAAAACGATATATACAATATAATGAAAGCATAAAAATAAAAGGAGGAAAAAAACATGGGAATAGCTGCATTAATTTTAGGAATTATATCACTTATAATAGGATTTATACCATTATGTGGATCAATAGCATTAGTTCCAGCAATAATTGGTTTAATTTTAGGAATAGTAGATACTGTTCTAAAAAACAAAAAAGGTGAAAAAATAGCAGTTTCTGTAACTGGTTTAGTATTATCTGCAATTGCAATAGTTGTAATAATATTCTGGGTATTTGTATTTGGAGCAGTTGCAAGTAATATTGATACTAACAATATAGATGAATCAACAGAAAACCTTTTAACATATTTAAATGAAAGATCTGCTACATACGAATACTAGAATAAATAGGATAACAAAATTTATAAAAAAGAATTATATTTATGTGAATATTACATTTATATTAATTTCCATATATATAATTCTTTTTCCTATTATACAAATTCCCATAAAAGCAATTTTTCCTAGATTTAATGAATGTACATATTTAAGAACTACTGGTAAGCCATGTCCATTATGTGGTGGGACAAGGTATATTCAAAATTTACCAAAAGTATTTGATGATATAACATATCTATTTAATCCTTTTGGAGTAATAATGATATGTATATTTTTAGAGATTATATATAGAACATATAATTTAATGACAAGAAAAAAAGAAAAAACAGAAAAATATATAAAAATCGATATAACAATACATTTAATAGAACTAATAGCTTTAGCTCTTTATGAAATAATATTTTTGCTAAGTAATTAGAAAAGTTAGATATGGTGAGCTTTAGATTTTCTTAAAAATTACATCTGATAGAAAATCTTAGGCTCGTTTTTTTGTTGATTTTAAACAAGTAATATGATAAAATACTTAACAATAATAAAAGATTAGGAGAGAAAAATTGAAAGATAGAAAAAAATACATTAGAAATTTTAGTATAATTGCACATATAGATCATGGAAAATCAACTTTAGCAGATAGATTAATAGAAATGACAGGCGTTCTTTCAAAACGTGAGATGGAAGCACAAGTGTTAGATAATATGGATATAGAAAAAGAACGTGGAATAACTATTAAATCTCAAGCAGTACGTATGAAATACAAAGCTAAAGACGGAAATGAATATGAACTAAATTTAATAGATACACCTGGCCATGTAGATTTTAACTATGAAGTGTCTAGAAGTTTAGCAGCATGTGACGGTGCAGTACTTGTAGTTGATGCAAGCCAAGGAGTAGAAGCTCAAACACTTGCAAATGTATATTTAGCAATAGATAATAACCTAGAAATTTTACCAGTAATAAATAAAATAGATTTACCAAATGCAAGACCTGATGAAGTAAAAAAAGAAATAGAAGATATTATAGGAATTCCAGCAATGGATGCCCCTTGTATTTCAGCAAAGTCTGGACTAAATGTAGAAGAAGTTTTAGAAAGAATTGTAACAGATTTACCGGCACCTACAGGAGACGAAAATAAAGCTTTAAAATGTCTAATATTTGATTCTTTGTACAATGACTACAAAGGAGCAATAGCATATGTTAGAGTAAAAGATGGAACAGTAAAAGTAGGGGACGAAATAATGCTTATGGCAGCTAAAAAGACTTTTACAGTAACAGAGGTAGGACATTTTGAACCAGGTACATATGAGCCATGTGAATACTTAGAAGCAGGTGAAGTAGGCTATATTGCAGCAAGTATAAAAAATTTATCAGACATTAGAGTTGGTGATACAATAACTTTAAAAAATAGTCCAGCAGAAGAACCACTTCCAGGTTATAAAAAAGTAAATCCTATGGTATATTGTGGGTTATATCCAATGGATGGAAGTGATTACGAAAACTTAAAAGTAGCATTAGAAAAACTAAAATTAAATGATGCAGCATTAGAATATGAAGCAGAAACTTCAAATGCATTAGGTTTTGGATTTAGATGTGGATTTTTAGGATTACTTCATTTAGAAATAATAGAAGAAAGACTAGAAAGAGAATTTGACTTAAGCTTAATTACGACTTCACCATCAGTTATATACAAAGTATATAAAACAGATGGAACAATGATAGAACTATACAATCCATCAGATTTACCAGTTCCAAACGAAATATCATATATGGAAGAACCATTTGTTACAGCAGAAATCTTAACACCAAAAGAATACGTAGGAAATATAATGGAAATTTGCCAAAACAGACGTGGTAATTACATAGATATGAAATATTTAGACGAAAATAGGGTAAACTTAATATATGAAATGCCATTAAATGAAATTATATATGATTTCTTTGATCAATTAAAATCAAGAACAAAAGGATATGCATCATTTGATTATGAAATAAAAGATTATAGACGTTCAGAATTAGTAAAATTAGATATTTGGGTTAATGGTGAAGGAGTAGATGCATTATCATTTATAGTACACAAAGATTCAAGTTATGAACGTGGTAAGAAAATGATAGAAAAACTAAAAACAGCAATACCAAGACAATTATTTGCAATACCAATTCAAGCAGTAATTGGAGGAAAAATAATAGCAAGAGAAACAATTTCAGCAATGAGAAAAGATGTACTAGCTAAATGTTATGGTGGAGATATTACAAGAAAGAAAAAACTATTAGAAAAACAGAAAAAAGGTAAAAAGAAAATGCGTCAAATAGGAAATGTAGAAATACCACAAGAAGCATTTTTATCAGTGCTAAAATTAGATGAAGAGTAATAGAAAGGATTTTGTAGAAAAATGTCAAAAAATGAAAAGTACAATGAACAAAGAATGCCAAAAAAGAAACAAAGTAACCAAAAGGGACAGATTAACCAAAAGGAAACGTCCCAAAAGGACCAAGTTGAAGGAAGAAATGCTGTTTTAGAATTACTAGAGTCTGGAAAAGATATAAATAAAATATATATAGAATCTGGTGAAAAAACAGGGTCAATAAATAAAATAATAGCATTGGCAAAAGAAAATAAAGTATTAATAAGCTACATAGATAAAAATAAAATGAGACAAATGGCAACAACAGAAAATTATCAAGGAGTAATAGCAGTTGTACCACCTTATGAATATGTAGAAGTAGAAGATATATTACAAGAGGCAAAAGACAAAAATGAAGATCCTTTTGTTGTAATATTAGATGGAATAGAAGATGTTCATAATTTGGGAGCAATAATAAGAACTGCAGAAACTGCTGGAGTGCATGGAATAATAATTCCTAAAAGAAGAGCAGCATCTGTAAATGCTACAGTAAATAAAGTGTCTGCAGGAGCTGTGGAACATATGAAAATTGCAAGAGTAAATAACTTAAATGAAACAATAAAAGAACTAAAAGAAGCAGGACTTTGGATTTGTGGAACAGACATGGATACAGAAACTTATTATTATAATCAAGATTTAAAAGGGCCACTTGCAATAGTAATTGGAAGTGAAGGCTTTGGAATGAGCAGACTTGTAAAAGAAAATTGCGATTTTATAGTGAAAATTCCTATGAAAGGAAAAATAACATCTTTAAATGCTTCTGTCTCAGCAGGAATAGTTATATATGAAGCAGTAAAACAAAGAAAAAATTAAAAAATAATCAGCAGTTTACGTCATTAAAATTTAATAAAAATCAAAGGAGGAAACAAAAATGCACTATGGAAAAAAAAGAGCAATTATAATTGCAAGTATAATAATTGGAGTACTATTAATATTAGGAATAGGGGGAACAATATTATATTTAAAAACGGATATATTTAAGTCAAATCAAAGTTTATTTTTTAAATATATAGAACAAGCAGTAAAAGGAGTAGAATATACACCAAATGCAAATATAACAAATTATATTAATAGAATAAAAGAAGAACCTTTTACATTAGTGGGAAATTTAAGCTATGAAACAGATGAAAAAAATAATCTTACAAAAAATGCATTAAAAAATATGAAATTTACAGTAGAGGCAAAAGTAGATAATTCTGCAAAAAAAGCATATGGAATAGGAACATTAAAAAACAATAATCAAGATTTATTTAAAGTAGAATATGCAAATACAGATAATATATATGCTCTAAAATCAGATGAAGTAGTAACAGCATTTATTGGAATAGAAAATCAAAATTTAAAAGTTTTATCTCAAAAATTAGGAATAACAAACACAAGTAATATTCCAAATAGCATAGCACCAATACTTAATCTAGGAGAAAAATTAAATTTAACAGAAGATGAAAAATCACACATATATGAAACATATATGTCAGTATTAGAACAAAATATAGAAAAAAGTAGCTTCACCAAAAATAAAGATATTGCAATAAGCAGAGATGGAGTGGTTTATAATACCACAGGGTATCGCTTAGAATTAAGTGCTTCTGAACTAAAACAAATAGAAATAAAACTATTACAAGCATTAAAAGAAGATAGCATAACATTAAACCTAATAACAACAAAAGCAAAAACATTTAATTTAGAGGAAAAATATACTCAAATAAATACTTTAGTTCAAGAAATAGATAGTTTAATAAATAAAATAAATAATGAAAGTACAAATTCACAAGATGGAATAATTATTACTGTTTATGTTGAAAATGGAAAAGTAGTAACAACAGAAATAATATATAAAAATGAAACTAAATATACTATTTATGGTCAAAAAGAAAACAATGCAAATAGTTACTATATATTAATAGAAAATTTGAGTGATACAGAGGAATATAACAAAATAGAGATAAAAATTGAAGAAATTAGTAGCAATAATACATCAACTTTAAGTATAGCAATTACTATAAACAATGAAAAAGGAATAGAAGTTTATTTAGAAAATGTAAATGATAATGAAGAAGATATTTTAAAAACGAATTGTGAAGTGACTATTAATGAGGAAGATAATAGAAATTCTATATTAAGTTATGAGCAAGAAATAGCATTCAAAGAAAGTATTACAGATATAATAAAAATAGATAGAAATAATTGTGCTGTATTAAATGACTATCCAACAGAACAATTACAAGTATTAGTAAAAAGCTTAGTACAAAGAGTACAAGAACTTATAAACCAAAAGGCACAAACTGTTGGAATTCCAAATTATTATTTTAATATTAACATGTAAAAAAATTTAAATCTAAAACAATAATAGATAGACTAATAAAAGTCTATCTATTATTGTTTTTTTAAACTCTTCAATTTTATTTTATCATTTTCGTCCAAATTGTCTAATGAAAATTCAAGTAAAGAAATAACAATTCTATTAAAAGATAAATTTTTTATATTAGCAAGATTTTGTATATTATCTACAATGTCTTCAGGTAAACGCAAAGTCTTACTAATACCACTATGATTTTCTGGTATTTTTAATTTATTCATACTGCTACCTCCTGCAACTATTTTATAATATAAAAAAATATAAATATGCACCCAAAAGTGCTTGCAAATAAAATTAGGTTATGGTATCATAAAATTAAGCTAAAGAAGAAGGGAGAAATATAAAAAATGAGAAAAAATCTAAAGAATAATTCAGCTATAACATTAATAGCATTAGTTGTAACAACTGTAGTTTTAATAATACTAGCAGGAATAAGTAT
>USDF01000016.1 GCA_900553405.1 uncultured Clostridium sp.
AGCAATAATTACTAGTAACAATGACAATGAACCTATACCAATTTTTTTATTTTTCATTCCAAATACCTCCTCGATAAATTACTATTTTTCTAATTTTATTTTTTTCCATTCTTCTTTTATTTTTCTTATTACTGATATAATTAAAATTGCTTAAATATTCCCTAAAAATTCAAATATTTTATTATAATATGTTTCTGGCTCTTTGTACTTAGAGTCTGTATGTCCTGCATCATGTATTATTAGCTTATCTTTTTTACAATTTGCTGCTTCATATAGTTCTTCACACATATATTCGGGTACAAAATCGTCTGCATCTCCATGTATAAATAAAATTGGTGTTTTATTATTTTTTACTTGTTCTAATGCAGATGCTTCTTTTATATCATAATTTGCTCTTACGTTTGCAACTATTTCAAACATATTTAGTATAGGAAATGTTGGTAAATTAAACCTTGCTTTTGCCTCTGATGCAAATATGTCCCAAACTGATGTATAACCGCTATCTGCTACTATTGCTTTTACATTTGTAGGTAAGTCCTTACCTGATGCCATTAAGACCGTTGCTGCTCCCATTGATGAACCATGTAGTATAATTTCTGCATTTTCATTTTGCTTAATAATTAAATTTATCCAACATTGTAAATCTTCTTTATCTAGCCACCCCATTCCTATATATTCTCCATCACTTTCACTACATGCTCTCATACTTGGAATTAAAACATTATAGCCTTCTTTTGAAAAATGCATTCCTATTGAAATTATAGAATTTGGAGTTGAACGATAACCATGTAATATTATTGCCCATTTGTTACTTGATTCATCTTTTATATATTGTGTCCCTCTTAAAGTAATTCCGTCTTTTGCTTTTACTTCTACTTTTTTATTCTCAATAGTTTCAGACCATTCATTTGCTAATTGTTTTTCATTCTTTTTATTTTCTTCTATAATTTTTTCTGCTTCATTATCTATGTTTGCAACTGTTATTGAATCTGCATTTTTTACTTCTCTATCTCCGCCATTTCCAGTTCTTAATATAGCATAGTTCACAAAATAATTTCCAATTCCAATAGTAGCAACTATACTAATTATAACTATAATTAATACTGCAATTAGTAATCTTTTTAACAATATTTTATTTTTTTCTTCCATCTCTATTCCCCCTCGTATTAATTTTAATACACTATAACATAGAAATTAGTAAATTAATTGTAATTGACTTATTTCTTTATTGTATAAA
This sequence comes from uncultured Clostridium sp., assembly GCA_900553405.1. Taxonomy (GTDB): domain Bacteria; phylum Bacillota; class Clostridia; order TANB77; family CAG-508; genus UMGS1663. The sequence goes on from USDF01000016.1 coordinate 1,238, forward strand.
GTACCAACATATATTTCATATCCTCTACGTAATAATTCAATTGCGACAATATTTTCATATATTCTATCATAGTCCATATTGGTTGTTCCTAGTAAAGCATATCTAAAAGCATGGTCTAAAGGATAAAATTTATCTTGTGTACTTAATAATTTCTTGCCTCTTATATCATATCTAGTAACTTTATAAAACGCAAATGCACTACATTTCTTATTTTATATTTTTGATTTATATCTCTGACTATCAAAGTATTATAAACATCTGAGATATAATCATATTTTTCTTTTTGTGTTTTGTACAATCAACTTAATTATTATATAATTCTATTCCGAAAAAATCAATTATTTTTAATAGTTCGTAATATAATTCCAGCATATTATCAAAGGCTTACCATTTCTGGTAAGCCTCGAAAATTTATACACTATTCTAATATAAAAACTGTCATAGTATAAAAAATTTCCAAAATGTCTATTTTTCTATAATTCACAAACCAATTCTTTCATTAAATCTTTAACAGAAACAATTTCTTTTATTCTACTAATGTTACTGCCACAAAAAATTAATCCATCTTCTGTTTTACCTTTTACAGAATTTATTAATGCTTTTGTAATACAGTATGGGCTATCTATTATATTACAAGTTTTAATGCAATTATAACATTTATCAATTTTGCATTTTTCTTTTTCTATTTTTTTGATAAAACTATTACATATAGCTCTTCCTGGCATTCCAACAGGACTATTAATTATTTTTACATCTTTTTCATTTGCATTGACATAAGCTTTTTTGAATTCTATTGAAGCATCACACTCATTTGTAGCAACAAATCTTGTTGCCATTTGTACACCACTTGCTCCTAAATTTAAATATTTTTTTATATCTGCAGAATCCCATATTCCACCTGCTGCAATTACTGGAATATCCTTTCCTGTTTCTTTTTCTACCTCACTTATGTAGTCAACAACTTCCTTAGTTATATTTTCTAATTTTGGTTTAGTATCTTCTTCTAATTCTTCTCTTTTATATCCTAAATGTCCACCAGCTTCTGGACCTTCAATAACTATCATGTCTGGAACATAATTATATTTTTTTATCCAATGTTTTACTATCAGTTTACAGCATCTTAAAGATGATACTATTGGTGCAATTTTTGTTTTACATCCTTTTACATATTCTGGTAATTCTTTTGGAATTCCTGCCCCAGATATAATTAAGTCGATTTTTTGTTTTACACATTCTTTTACAATTTCTGCATAGTCTTTTAAAGCTACCATTATATTTACACCAATTATTTTATCTTCTCCTGCAATTTCTCTTGCTTTTTTTATTTCATTTCCTATTGCTCTTAAATTTGCTTTCAATGGATTTTTATTAAAATCTGCTTCTTGATATCCAATATCTGCTGTTGAAATTATTCCAATGCCACCTTCCTTACTTACATTACCAGCTAAATTATGCATAGAAACTCCTACTCCCATTCCTCCTTGAATGATAGGATATTTTGATTTTTTATTTCCTACTTTTATCCCTTCCATAGTATTCCTTTCTTTTTCACATTTTATTTATGTTCTTCTATATATTTAACAACATCACCTATTGTAACAATTTTTTCAGTATCATTGTCTGGGATTTCTAAATCAAATTCCTCTTCTATATTCATTATTAATTCAACGATATCTAAAGAATCTGCTGCTAAATCATCAACAAAAGTCGCCTCCATTGTTACATTTTCTTCGTTTACTCCTAATTGATCTACTACTATAGTTTTTAGTTTTTGAAAAATTTCTTTTTCTGACATAATAATTTCCTCCTTTATTTTTTAATTTCTTGCAAGTCCATCTACAGATAATATTACTCCTGTAATATAACTTGACAAATTACTTGATAAAAACAAAAACGCATTTGCAATATCTTCTGGTTCTCCAATTCTACCAAATGGTATGGTTTTTATTAATGGTTCTATCATTTCTTTAGGTAATTTTGCTACCATATCTGTATTGATAATTCCTGGAGCTACTGCATTTACTCTAATACCATATGGTGCTAATTCTCGAGCTAAAGATTTTGTTATCCCATTAACTGCAAATTTAGTAGTAGGATACATTACTCCACTTGATTGTCCGTAAATACTTACCATAGAACTTGTATTTAAAATTACACCTTTTGTTTCTTTTAAATATGGTATTATCTCCTTTGAACAATTAAAAACTGATTTTATATTCAAATTAGTAATCTTTTCATATTCTTCGTCAGTATAATCTTCTATTTTAGTTTTTGAAGAAATACCAGCATTATTAATTAATATATCAATGTGCCCATATATTTCTTTTACTTTTTTAAATACTTCATCCATTTCTTCTTTACTTGATAAATTTTGGTAAAAGCCTATTACCTCATAAGATGAATTTATTTGTTTTAATTCTTTTATTGCTTTTTCTACTGTTTCTTGCTTAGAGCCAAGTAAAACTACTTTTGCTTCATTTTCTAAAAATTTCTTTACTGTTGCAAATCCTATTCCTCTAGTACCTCCTGTTACAACTGCTACTTTTCCTTTTAACATTTTATATTCCTCCTTGTTACTTTTTTAATTTTATTTTTGATTAAACTCCCATAATATTATAGCCACTATCAGCATATATAACTTGCCCTGTTATTGAATCTGACATATTACTTAATAAAAATGTTGCTACATTTCCAACTTGCTCGGTTGTTACATTTCTGTGTAGTGGTGCCTTTTCTTCAACAATAGTTAATATTGAACTAAAGTCCTTAATTCCTTTGGCTGATAATGTCTTTATTGGACCTGCTGATATTGCATTTACTCTTATTCCATCTTTTCCTAAATTGTTTGCTAAATATCTAACACTAGCTTCTAGTGCTGCTTTAGCAACTCCCATAACATTATAACCATCCAAAACTTTAGTAGAGCCATGATATGTTAAAGTAACTAAAGTTGCATTTTCATTTAGCATATCTAGTTCTTTAGCCATTCGTGCAACTAATACAAAAGAATAGCTACTAACATCTACTGCATGAGAGTATCCTTCTTTGCTTGTAAAAATAAAGTCATTTCTTAGATCTTCAGTATTTGCATGTGCAATTGCATGTACAATTCCATCTAATTTGCCATTTTCTTCTTTTATTTTTGTAAATACTTCTTTAACTAATTCATCTTCTGATGCGCCATTTAATACATAAGCTTTACTACCTTTAAATTCGCTAATTAACTCTTCTATTTTTTCTTTATTTTCCTCTCTCATATAAGTAAATATCAATTTTGCTCCATTTTCATAAGCTGATTTCGCAATGCCATAAGCAATACTCCATTTGTTTCTAATTCCCATTATTAATATTTTTTTATCCTTTAATAACATCTTGTATCTCCTTAAACTCACCCATATTTCTAAATTTTGCATATCTATTTTCTACAATTTCTTCTTCATTTAAACTTTGCATCCTTTTTATCTCTTTTTGTATTTCTTTTTTTAAATTATAGGAAACTTTTTTAAAATTTTCTTCATTATTTTCTTTGGGCTCTTTTATAATTTTATCTATCACTTTTAGTTCAAATAAATCATTTGCAGTTAATTTCATTTTTTCTGCAGCTTCTTTAAACCTAGATGCGTCTTTCCATAAAATACTACTATAACCTTCTGGTGAAAGAATTGAATAAATAGCATTTTCTAGCATAAAAACCTTATTTGCAACTCCAATTGCTAAAGCTCCTCCACTTGAACCTTCTCCAATTACAATTGATATAATCGGTACTTTGAGCTTTGCCATTTCAAACATAGATCTAGCAATGGCTTCTCCTTGACCTTTTTCTTCTGCTTCTATTCCTGGATATGCTCCTTTTGTATCAATAAAAGTAATTACAGGTCTTTTGAATTTTTCAGCCTGTTTCATAAATCTTATTGCTTTTCTATAACTTTCAGGATTTGGCATTCCAAAGTTTCTTTCTATATTTTCTTTTGTCGTCCTTCCTTTTTGCTCTGCTATAATTGTAAAATTTTGTTTTTCTATTTGGGCCAATCCGCATACTATAGCTTTATCATCTTTAGCATTTCTATCTCCATGTAATTCTATAAAGTCATCAAATATTTCCTCTATATAATCAAGTGAAGTTTTCCTTTTCGGGTCTCTTGCTATTTCTACTTTTTCCCAAGCTGATATTTTTGTATTTTCCATTAATTTTTGCCTCCTTTATGAAACATAATTAATTTATAGATAGTATCTTTTAAATCTTTTCTTTCAACTATCTTATCTATAAAACCATGTTCTAATAGAAATTCAGCTGTTTGAAAACCTTCTGGCAATTCTTCTCCTATTGTTTGTTTTATTACTCTTTGACCAGCAAATCCTATCATGGCATGTGGTTCTGCTAAAACAATGTCTCCTAGACTTGCAAATGAAGCTGTAACCCCTCCATATGTTGGATCTGTTAGAACTGATATATATAATAACCCTGCTTTATCTAATTTTGTAAGTGCAGCTGTAGTTTTAGCCATTTGCATTAAAGATATAATTCCTTCTTGCATTCTAGCTCCTCCTGAGGTAGAAAATATAATAAGTGGTAATCTTTTTTCTATTGCTTGCTCAATAGCATACGTTATTTTTTCACCTACAACAATACCCATGCTTCCCATTAAAAAGCCACTATCCATAATACATATAACGACATCTTCGCCTTTAATTTTACCAATTCCGACATGAAACAGCTTCTGGTAAACCTGTTTTTTCTCTTAATATTTTTAATTTTTTAGGATAATCTTCTAGTTCCAAAGGATTAGTTGTTTCTATATTTAAATCAAACTTTTTATATGTATTTTTATCTAATATTAATTCTAGCCTTCTATCTATATGCATTCTAAAATAATGTCCACAATTGGGGCAAATATTTAAATTATTTCTAATATTTTCTTTATATAGTATTTCTTTACACTCTTCACATTTTATCCATTTTCCTACTGGTATGTCTATATTGGAAGTTTTATGATTTGTTGGCACTTGTCTTTTCTTTATTTTGTCTACGATCATTTACCATTCTCCTTTTTTAATATCTCTTTTTCTATAAATGAAGTATCAAAATTTCCTCTAATAAAATTAGGGTTTTTTATTATTTCATATAAAAAATCTTGATTTGTTTGTATTCCTTCTATAACCAATTCTTCTAAAACTCTTTTCATTTTGCTGATTGCTTCATTTCTATTTGTTCCAAAAGTAATAAGCTTTGCAATCATCGAGTCATAGTTTGCTGGAATTGTATATCCTTCATAAATTGCACTATCTATTCTTACTCCGTTTCCTCCTGGAAAATGCAGACCTTTTATTAGACCTGGACATGGCATAAATTTTTTACTTGGATTTTCAGCATTTAGTCTACATTCTATAGAATGTCCTTTAAATTCTACATCTTTTTGTTTTATTTTTAGCTCTTCACCTGTTGCAATTTTTATCTGGGTCTTTACTAAATCTATTCCTGTTCTCATCTCAGTAATTGGATGTTCTACTTGAATTCTTGTATTCATCTCCATAAAATAAAAGTTGTTATCTTTATCTACTAAAAATTCTACTGTTCCAAGACTTGTATATCCAGCTGTTTTAGCTGCTTTTATGGCCGCATTTCCCATTTTGTTTCTTGTCTTTTCATCAATAGCAGTAGATGGCGTTTCTTCTATTACTTTTTGATGATTTCTTTGAATAGTACAATCTCTTTCTCCTAAATGAATTACATTTCCATGTTCATCTGCTACTATCTGAATTTCAACATGCCTTGGATTTGAAATAAACTTTTCTATATATATTTCATCATCATTAAAAGAGTTCTTTGCTTCTTGTTTTACTATTTCATACTCTTTTTCTAATTCTTCTGCAGTATTTGCTACTCTAATACCTTTGCCACCGCCACCTGCTGCGGCTTTTAACATAACAGGATAACCTATTTTTTCTGCTATCTCTAATGCGTCTTTTAATCCTTTTACACTTCCGTCTGAACCTGGTATAACAGGAACTCCAGCCTTTTTCATCATCTCTTTTGCATTAGATTTATTCCCTAATAATTCAATAATTTCAGACTTTGGTCCAATAAATTTTATATTTGATTCTTCACATATTTGAGCAAATTTTGAATTTTCAGATAAAAATCCAAAACCAGGATGAATACTATCTGCTTTTGTTATATAAGCTGCCTGTATAATATTTTTTACGTTTAAATAACTTTTATTAGCTTGAGCTGGGCCAATGCAAATAGCCTCATCTGCTAAACGGGTATGCAAAGCATCTTTATCTATTTCCGAATAAACTGCAACAGTTTTTATATTCATTTCTTTGCATGCTCTTATAATACGAACTGCAATTTCGCCACGATTTGCAATTAATATTTTATTCATTTATTTCTACCTCTTTCAACTTTTTAATTCTTAATAACCTTAAACCAATGCAAATGTTAATTCCCCTTTAGCTACAATGTTTTCATTAACTGTCGCTATTGCTTCTCCTACACCAATTGGTCCTTTTCTTTTTATAATTCTTACTTCTAGTTTTAATCTATCTCCTGGTACAACCATTTTTTTGAATTTCATTTTATCTATTCCACCAAATAGAGCGTTTTTCCCTTTATTCTCATTCATTGAGAGAATTGCAACTGCTCCTGTTTGAGCTAAACTTTCTGCAATTAGCACTCCAGGCATAATTGGATTTCCTGGAAAATGGCCTTTAAAATACCATTCTTGCGCATTTACATTTTTATATGCTATTGCTGATTCTCCTGGCACATACTCTTCTACTTCATCAATCATTAAAAATGGATCTCTTTGTGGAATAATGTTTTTAATTTCTTCTTTATTTAACATTAATTTTCACCTTCTATTCTAAATAATGGTGTTCCATATTCTACTGTTTCACCATCTTTTACTAAGATTTCTGTAACTTTTCCAGTATATTCTGACTCAATTTCGTTCATTAACTTCATAGCTTCAACAATACAAAGAACATCACCTTTTTTTACTTCTTTTCCAATTTCAACATAAGGTTCTGCCGTAGGAGAAGATTTTAAATAAAAAGTTCCAACCATTGGTGACTTTACTATATTTCCTTTTTCTTCTTTTTTTGTTTCTTTAGTAATATTATCACTATTTTTTATTACTGTAGTATCTTGAATTTCTTGAATTACTCTTTCCTTAACATTATCTTTTTTCATACTAATTTTAGTACCATCTGGAAATTCAATATCAACTTCTGTTAGTTTCGAATTTCCCATCTCCTCTATTAGCTGTTTAATTTTTTCATATTCCATTTATTCTTCCTCCCACTTTTTTAGGATAATACTAGAATTATGTCCTCCAAATCCAAGTGAATTTGACATAACAATATTTAATTTAGCTCTTCTTGGCTCATTTGGAACAATGTCTAAATCACATTCTTCATCTTTTTCTTTATAATTTATTGTTGGAGGTACTAACTCATTTTCCATTGCTTTTACACTCAAAATTGCTTCTACTGCTCCTGCAGCCCCCAAAAGATGTCCTATATTTCCCTTTGTAGAACTTACCATTACTGTTTTACTTGCTTTTCCTAATGCTGTTTTTATAGCCATTGTTTCTGTCAAATCATTTAAATGTGTTGACGTTCCATGTGCATTTATATAATCTATATTTTCTGGTTTTATCTTTGCATCTTTCATTGCTCTTATCATTGCATTTGCGCCACCTTCTCCATCAGGACATGGAGATGTTATATGGTAAGCATCTGAAGTTGAACCAAATCCAATAACTTCTGCATATATTTTAGCATTTCTTTTTTTAGCATGTTCCAATTCTTCTAAAACCAGTATTCCACTTCCTTCACCCATAACAAAGCCACTTCTTTCTTTATCAAATGGAATACTTGCTCTATTTTTATCTGTAGATGTACATAGTGCTTTCATGTTTTCAAAACCTGCTATTCCAACAGAACAAATAGAAGCTTCTGTGCCTCCTGCTACTACAACATCCTCATATCCATGTTTTATTGTTTTGTAGCCTTCTCCTATTGCATGTGTTGAAGAACTACAAGCTGTAACAATTGCCATAGATTCACCTTTAAATCCAAATTCTATTGAAATGTTTCCAGCTGGCATATTGGCTATTGCCATTGGTATAAACATTGGAGATACTCTATTATTTCCTTTTTTATAGTTTATCTCACATTGATTTTGAATTGTTATTAAACCTCCAATTCCTGTACTTACAAAAATACCGACTTTTTTAAAATCTGTATTTTCTGAAGTTATTCCACTATTTTTTACTGCTTCTCTTGCTGCTATTAGTGCAAATTGTGAAGATCTGTCTAATCTTTTTGCTTGTTTTGGTTCAAAATAATCTAAAGGATTATAATTTTTCACTTCCGCACATAAACTTGTTTTAAAATTACTACTATCAAATAGTGAAATTTTATCAATTCCACATTCTTTATTTTCTATTCCTTTCCATGTTTCATCTACATTATTTCCTATTGGAGTGATTGCCCCAAGTCCCGTTATAACTACTCTTTTTTCCATTTTTTACTCTCTCCTTACATTAACATTCCGCCATCAATATTAATTACTTGTCCTGTAATATATGAACTGTCATTAGATGCTAAAAACTTGACAACATTTGCAACATCTTGTGGAGTTCCCATTCTTTTTAGGGGAATTTTTTTTGCAATTTCTTCTTTAATATCATCTTTTAATACATCTGTCATTTGTGTTTCAATAAATCCTGGTGCTACTGCATTAACAGTAATATTTCTTGAAGCAACTTCTTTTGCTAAACTTTTAGTAAAACCTATAATTCCTGCTTTTGATGCTGAATAATTTGTTTGACCTGCATTTCCTGATATTCCCACAACTGATGATATATTTATTATCCTTCCGCTTCTTGCTTTCATCATATAACTAATCACATTTTTAGTTACATTAAATGTACCTATTAGATTTGTATCTATAACTTGTTTAAAATCCTCTTCTTTCATTCTCATTAGCAATGTATCTCTTGTAATTCCTGCATTATTGACTAATACATCTATATTTCCAAATTCTTCAACAATTTGTTTTACAAATTGTTCACAATCTTTAAAATTAGTTACATCTCCTTGAAATGTAAAACATTTTACATTATTTTCTTCTATCTCTTTTTTAGTATTTTTTAAGTCTTCATTTTCAGTTCTGTAATTTATTGCAATATTATATCCTTCTTTTGCAAATGTTAAAGCTATTTGTTTTCCAATTCCTCTTGTTCCGCCTGTAATTATCGCTAATTTATTCATGTTTTTGTCCTCCATATTCTTTTAATACTGCTTGTAAACTACAAACATTATCAATATTTAATATTTTTATTTCTTTATTTGTTGGTGTCCTTTTTACAAATCCTGATAATGTTTTTCCGAGGGCCTATTTCTATAAATGTATCTATTCCATTATCTAGCATATTTTCAATTGTTTTTGAAAATTTAACTGGATTTATAATGTGACGGGCTAAAATATCTTTTACATCGTCTGTATCTTTATAAATTTCGCCATCTATATTTTTTATCACTTTTGTTTCAAACTTATGAACAGTGATATTTTCAAGGTCTTTTCTAAAAGCATTTGAACTTTCTATCATTTTTTCAGTATGGAATGGTCCTGCTGTTTTTAAAATTCTTACTTTTTTTGCACCTATCTCTTTTGCAATTTTTTCAGCTTCAGTAATTGCTTCTTTTTCTCCAGAAATCACAACTTGACCTACTGAATTATAATTTGCAGGAACTACAAATCCTGATTTTACTTTTTTGCAAACATCTTCTACTTGGCTATCCTTTAATCCTATAATTGCTGCCATTTGCCATTCTCCACTAGGAAGAAATTTTTGCATATATTCTCCTCGTTTTTGGACAACTTTTATTCCTTCTTCAAACATAAGTGCTTTACTATTAATTAGTGCTGTATATTCGCCTAAGCTTAATCCTGCTGACATATTAGCTGTTATATTGTTGTTTTTTAAAATTTCTAATATAGCCAAGCTCTCTGTAAGTATTGCAAGTTGTGTATATTTTGTTTCATTTAATATTTCTTCTGGTCCTTCAAATGATATTTTTGCAATATCTATTCCTGTTATATCTTTTGCTTTTTCATATATTTTTCTTGCCTCTTCGTATTCATCATATATATCTCTTCCCATTCCTACACTTTGAGATCCTTGACCAGGAAATAAAAATCCAATATTCATTTTTTAAACAACTCCTCTTTTTTCTATTTCTTTTTCAAATTGATTACAAAATTCTGCTATAAATCTTTTAGTATCTACATCTATTCCAAATTCTTTTTTTATAGATGTCGCTAAATACTTTATATCATCTGTAAATTTTTCCTTATTAGTGTTAATTCCAATTCCAACTACTAAGTATTTGACTTTTTCATTAACAAGTTTAGTCTGAGTTAAAATTCCACCTATTTTTTTATTATTAAATGTAATATCATTTGGCTCTTTAATATTTAAGTTAATTTCATATTCTTTTTTTAAAATATCAACAATTATCTTTGCGATCTCTATCGTGATTCCTTCTAATTTTTGAACATTGCAATTTGTTCTTATAAAAAATGAAAATGCTATATTGTTTGCTTCATCTGTATGCCAGACTCTTCCATGAGTTCCTATTCCTTTATCTTGAATATCTGCAAATACCAAGGTTCCATTTGGGGTATTTTTACTTTCTATTAGTCTCCAAATTTCATTTTGCGTTGAATCTATATGATTATAAAAAATACTATTTTTCCCTAAAAATTTAGTTTTCACATTTTCTAATTGCATCTAAATTCTCCTGTCTTTTTATCTTGTTTGTTGTTGTTCTAATAAGTGGTTCTTCTGTTAGCATTATTCCTCTTATTGCTTTATAAGATGGCATTGTTTGATTGATTTCTTTAATTTTCTTTGCTAAAACTATATATATATCTTCATTTTTCTCAACTTTATAAACATCTTTTATAACATCTCTATCAAAAACTATCTTTACATTTATTTTTATATTATTCTTATCATCTGATTGTGCTTTTCCAAAGATAAATGCTTCTTTTACGCCTTCTATTTTGTTTACCAAGTTTTCTAATTCCTCTGGGAATATGTTTTTACCATTTTTTAATACTATTACACTTTTCTTTCTTCCACATATAAATATATATCCTTCTTCATCAATTTTTGCTAAATCTCCTGTATAGAACCAACCTTCTTTTAATGATTCTTTATTTGCTTCTTCGTTATCATAATATCCTAGCATTATGCTTGGACCTCTAACTACTAACTCTCCAATTCCTTCTTCATTTACATCTACAAGTTTTGCTTCTACACTTGGAACTGTTTTTCCAATTGAACCTAATCTGTAATTTTTATTTGTTCCAATCGCCACAACAGGAGAAGTTTCAGTTAAGCCATACCCTTGCACTAAGTTTATTCCTAATAATCTATACCTTTCTTCTATTGTATTATCTAAGGATGCAGCACCACTTATAAATAGTTTTATTTTTCCACCAAGCATATCATGTATTTCTTCAAATGCTTCTTTCCTTTCTTTCATAGAACAATTTTTATATTTCTCTTCATTTTTTAATATTTCCTCAAGTTTTCCTTGTTTTTCTAGTTTTTTCCTAATCATCATGAAAATTCGTTCATATATGCCTGGTACGCATGCCATAACTGTCACATGATATTCATTTAAATTTTCTACTATGTGTCTTAATCCATCACAAAATACTGTTTCTGCTCCTTTATATAACGAAAATAGAAATCCTACTGTACATTCAAATACATGGTGTATTGGTAAAATAGAAAGAAAAACATCTTCTTGATTTACTTCTAAAACGCTTCCAATATCCATTAAATTTGTGCAAATATTCTCGTGTGAAAGCGCTACTACTTTAGACTTAGATGTAGTTCCTGATGTAAATAGCATAATTTCCATTTCTTTTGGGTTAATTTTTGCATTTAAAAACTCGTTATTTCCTTCTTCTATTAATTTCTTACCTTCTCGTATTAGTTCTTTTTGTGAATATATTCCTTCTCCATTTTCATCATTATCCATCGAAATCAAATGTTTTAACTTATTTTTCTCACTAAGCCTAATATTTTGAATTATCTCTGAATATTTTTGGGTATAAAATATTGCCTCTATATCAGACCTTTCTATCAATAGTTCTAGCTCATTTGCAGGTAGTGATTTATCTAATGGAACAACAATTCCTGTTCCACATACAATTGATAAATATGCTATTTCCCATTCATATCTATTTTCTCCAATTACTGCAATTCGTTTTCCCTTTAGTCCTAAATTTATTAATGATGTTCCTAAAGCATTTATCATATCTCTAACTTCTTTATGAGTATAAACTTGATATTTTCCTTCTTCTATTTTAATTTTATATGCGGTCCTATTTGCATATAATTTTTCTGTTTTATTTAACATATCTTTTAAATCATTAATTTTTAAATAATCATATATCCTCTTATTCATTTTTTTATATAATCAATCATTTATAAATATTAATTTATATATGATTGATCCCTTTCTACTATTTTTTTGATTTTGCATATTTTTTATATCATAATAGAAAATTATTGTCTTTATACTGATAGGTCAGTATAATATATTTTTGCTATACTCACACCATTTATTATAAAATTATCTTTTAACATTGCACAAAATTTTGCTTTTCTCTTCCCTTTTTTATTTCTTTGATATATAATCTTTTTAGAAATAATTGGAGTGTGAAAATTATGATAAATCGTGAAGATAACCCAGAGTTTTTGAATTCATTTTTAGATTATTCTATTACAATATTAAATAAATCTACTAATTCTGTTAAAGAATATAATTATGATCTTGCTATGTTCTTGAAATATATGAAAATTCATTTTAAGCAAACTAATGAAACAGATTTTAGTAAGATTACAATTAATGATTTTGATATAGATACTTTAAAAAGAATAACTTTAAATGACATACATGCATTTGTAAGTTTTTTAGCTGAAACTAACCATAGTAAAAGTGCTACTCGTGCAAGGAAAGTATCAACAATACGTATATTTTTTAAATACTTAACTGTAAAAGAAAAAATACTTGATATTAACCCTGCTCAAAATTTAGAAACGCCTAAATTAGATAAAAGAATGCCTAAATATTTAACATTAGAAGACAGTAAAAAGCTACTAGAAGTTACTTGCAACGAAGATAATAGAAATGCTAAAAGAGATTTTGCTATTATTACCTTATTTTTAAATTGTGGTATGCGTTTATCTGAATTGATTGGTATAAATATTAAAGATATTCATTTTGATGATGCTAAAATGACTGTTATCGGAAAAGGTAATAAAGAGAGAACTATTTATTTAAATAAAGCTTGTATGAATGCTATTAAAGACTATTTAGAAGTTAGACCTAAAGAAGGTATTGACTATAAATCTAAAGATGCTTTGTTTTTAAGTGAAAGACGTGAAAGAATTTCAAGAAGATCTGTTCAATATATTGTAGAAAAAGAATTAAAAAAGGCTGGATTAGATACTACAAAATATTCTGTACATAAATTAAGACATACTGCTGCAACATTAATGTACCAATATGGTGAAGTTGATATTAGAGCTTTGCAAGAACTTTTAGGACATGCTAGTATTTCTACTACAGAAATTTATACTCATGTTGCAAATGAACAAGTACGAGATGCAGTTGAAAAAAACCCTTTAAATACTTAAACTATTGTAAACTAGAATACTATTTATATAGCATTCTAGTTTTTTATATAGTAGGAAAATTCTTTTATAGTGAGAATTTTCTGTACTATATAAATATAAAGAGTTTTTTACTTATAAACTTTTTATTACTAATTTTTGCCCTATTTTTAACGTTTCGCTATTTGCTAAATTATTTAGTTTTCTTATATCATACACAATGTCTCTTATATCTTTATCTGAATAATAGTTGTTTGTTTCTTGTTCTTGGCTTGCTATATCCCATAATGTATCTCCATTTGATACGAATATTGTTTTTTCTTTTGCCTCGCCTTTTGAATATGATTTGCTAGAAAATATTATTGTAGATATTACTATTATTCCTATTAAAATTAAAACCATTCTTACAAATTTTTTCATATTTACTATTTTCATATATACCTCCTATAATATGTTTATATATCTTGTTAATATAGATTTTATAAACATATTTAATTTTATTGTTACGAACAACGTTTTGTTTTTATGAATATAGTATAAACGAACATTTATTCTTTGTCAATAGTTTATAAGAAAAAATGTTCGTTTTTGTTTTCTTATAAAAATTAAAAAAGATAAGCTATTTAGCTTACCTTAATTGCAGGTTTAGCTTGCTTATCTTTTTTATACAATTATTCTATTACATTTGAACAAATAATATATTTATCACCTTGTTTTTGTAAAGTTATAGTATATTTTTTATTACTAGAAAATTCAGAATCCTCTTTAAAAGAAACAACATATTGATTATCATTAGTTTTATATCCATCTACACAATGTACCATAAGAAATGCTGTATCTCCATGTTGATGATAATATGCATCATATTTGCTTAAATATTGCCAATTCAATTTATCGCCAATATTTGTAATATCGTAATTCATTTTTTCTTTTAAAAAGCTTTTTATTTGGCTTGTAGTTAATTTGGTAAGGTCTGTTTGAAGCTCTTCCATATTAATTTTCAATAAAAAGTCTGATATTTCGTTTTGAGGAATTTCTGAATTTTCTCCTATTCCGTCATATAATAATAAGGCTAAATCAATTTCATTTGGCTTGCTATATGATGATCTTAAGAAACCATTATTTTCAACCTTTTTAAAATAATTTGTAAAAAAATCTTTTTCAGATTGTGTTAAATCTTCTTTTGTTATTACATGTTCTGTTGTGTCAATGACATTTTCTTTGTTATTAGTACTATTGTTATCATCGTTAATTTTATTTTCATTTACAGGTGCAGTACTAATTGAATTAGTACTTGTATTTATTTCTTCATTCATAAATTCTGTACTTGCTATTTCATTTTGTGTATTTGTAATTGTATTTTCTTTTTGAAAATTTTCTAATATTGAACCACTTGCAGGTTGAGAGCTTTTTTCTTTATTTTTATTATTCAAAACAAAGACTGAAATCATTGCAATTATTATTAAAACTAAAACTATTATAGCTATTATAATTATATTTTTCTTTTTATTATCCATAATTTTCTCCTTATAAATTATAAATTTTCAACTATTTGTTTTGTGTCTCTTGCTATTACTAGTTCTTCATTTGTAGGAACTACCCATACTTTTATTTTAGAATCTGGTGTAGAAATTTCTACCTCTTCTCCTCTACAATTGTTTTTTCCTAAATCAATCTTTACTCCAAGCCATTCTAGATTTTCACAAATCATTTTTCTAATATTTATTTGATTTTCACCAATTCCTGCTGTGAATGCAATTACGTCTATTCCTTGCATTGAAACCCCATATTTTGCAATATATTGTGCAACTAGGTAGCAATATGCTTTTCTTGCAAGTATTGCTCTTTCGTTTCCTTCATCAGCTTCTTTTTCGATATCTCTAAAGTCTGGACTCACTCCAGAAATTCCAAGAACTCCTGATTCTTTATTTAAAATTGTATCTATTTCATCAGGTGTTAATCCTTCTTTTCTCATTAAAAATGTAACTATTGAAGGATCTAAATCTCCACTTCTAGCACACATTGGAATGCCAGCAACTGGTGTAAATCCCATTGATGTATCTACAGATTCTCCATTTAATACTGCACATAAACTTGCTCCTTGTCCTAAATGACATACAACTGTTTTTAATTCTTCTTTTTTCTTTCCAATTAACTCAGCAACTCTTGCAGATACATATCTGTGGCTTGTTCCATGGAAACCATATTTACGTATTTTATATTTTTCATAATATTTGTATGGTACTGGATAAATGTATCTTTCTTTAGAAATAGTGTGATGAAAAGCTGTATCAAATACTGCTACCATTGGTTTTCCTGGCATTATTTCTTTGCAAGCTTTTATTCCGTTTATTGTTGGTGGATTATGAATTGGTGCTAATTCTGTTGTTTTTTCTATTTCTGCAATTACTTCATCTGTAATTAATACAGATTTGTCAAATATATCTGTTCCATGTGGTATTCTATGTCCTATTGCATTTATTTCATTTAAATCTTTTATTACTCCGTAATCTTTATGTTGTAATTGTTCAAGCATAATTTCAAAAGCTTCTTTGTGTGATGATACAGGATGTTCTATTAGGTATTTTTCTCCTGCTACTTTATGTGTTACAAAGCTATTTTTCTGACCTATTCTTTCATAATTTCCTTTTGCCAATACTTGTTCATTTTCCATATCTATTAATTGATATTTTAAAGATGAACTTCCACAATTGATAACTAAAACTTTCATTAAATTCAATTCCTTTCTTATTTGTTTAATTTTTTTAACTAAACTTTAATTCTTTTGTTATTATAACCATAAAAACGAAAAAGCACAATAGATTTTAAAGTAAAAAATAAAAGATGGGGAATTTCCCATCTTTTATTTTTGGATTTAAATTGATTCATCCGCATCAAGCAAAACTTTCAAAACTTTGTACATTTTGCCATCACTTGCAATTTCAAAAACATAATCATTCTTTACATGAACATCTGCACCTTTACTGATTAAGAATTTTACTACTTCAGCTTTTTCAGCTTCTGTACAAGTTGCGCTAGATGCGTTAACAGCTCTTACTATTGGTATATCCTCTCCTTTATTAACATCAAAGTTATATTGTTCAACCAATAATTTTATTAAACCTAACATACCTAAATCTATAGCATAGTAAAAGGTGTTATAGTCAACTTTCGCCCCTAAAAGTACAAGAAGTTCAAATAATGTTGAATCTTCTTTTTCTCCTGCTTTAAAATATAGATCTCTTTGTTGTTTAAGCAAATTAGTTATACTAATTGCTTTAATCTTTTCAGGATTTTGCCGAACTAATTCCATTGCTTTTTGCAGGTTTTCCTCGGTAATCGAAGAATTAAATTCCTCTTGACTTTTTTGTGCTGCTTCTATCATATTTTTTCCTCCTATATACATTTGTTTTATAGAATATTAATTGTTTACAATATGTTTATTATACATTAGTTTTATGTAAAATGCAATAGAAAAAGGCGTATTTTATACGCCCTCTAAATTGTTTTAAAATAATACTATTTGTTTTTTCTTTTGAAAAAGCTAGTTACTATCCCTATAATTGAAGTAAAAAATGCAACTACATACCAAGTTATATTATCACCTGTTTTCGGATTATTTATTGTTTTAGTCTCTCTTTCTTTTTCTTCTATTACTTGTTTTTCTTTCTCAGATTGTTGGTCTTTATTCTTATCTTCGTTTGAAATTGTCTCATCTTCATCTGATTTATTATTAATTTCTTTGTCATCTTTCTTTGTTTCATCTTCTTTTTTCTCATCTTGTTTTATTTCATCTTTTTTGTCTTCATCTTGCTTTGTTCCATTATTTTTATTATCATCTTTTTTATCTTCGTTTTCTTTATTATTCTCATCTTTTTTTGAATCGTTTATTAATTTATATGTAGCTTTTATATCAATATCTTTGTCTGCACAAGTAATATCTAATTCATTATTACTGATTTCATTTGTTTTATTAATTCCATTCACTAATACTTTTTCAATTATATATTTGTTTCCTAGATTAAATTTAATTTTTACTTTTTCGCCAGACATTGATGTAATATTTTTACTTTCTATAACATTTCCATCATTTTCTGCAATCATATTAATTTCAATTTTAGTATATACATTTATTGTTTCATCCATTTGTATATTATAATCAGCAAGGGTTCTTTCATCGTTTAATTTTTTATTTTTATACATTATTATCATCTTATCTACTGGAATATTTGTCTTTTCAGAATACCTCATCTTTACATTTTCTATACTATCTCCACTTTCAAGTCTGATTGGTATTTTTATTCCTCTTATGGTATCTTCAATAGTTATGAATTTATGCATAAAAACATCTATTACATCATTTTTTGTTATATTTGATGAGTCTAATATTGTGTCATCTAAAAGTTCTTTATTGTTTACAAATACTGCTCTTGCACCTGTTTCTTCTTTTAGTTTAGCTATTGTATATGGTTTAGGAAGAATTATTTTTTGTGTATCACGTGAACTATCTATATATACATTATACGCATAGTATAAATTGTCAACATTTCTATTTTCAAATATACTTCCGTCTAACCAATTTAATATAAATCTATGACTTCCGCATATAGATCCATTGAAGATACTTTTAATAGTTTCCCATTTATTTTCAGATAAATCAATATCAGAACTAAATTTTATTCCTTTTCCTGAAAAAGTCATATTTTCTTCATTTACTAGATGTGCAAGTCCAGCCATTTCTTTAGCTGTATTAATTTGATATGTTGCTGATGATGGATTACTAGTATACCAAGATATGTCATAATTATTAGTATCTAGCCAACTTGCTGCAAATGTATTATAAGGGAAAAGTATCACTCCTGTTATAATAGCTGCAGTAGCTGTTTTTGTAAGAACTTTTAATATTTTATTTGTTGGGAATTCTATTACTTTTGCATCGCTAAAATTATATTCACCTTTATGGCTAAGTGAAATACTATAAATTGACTCAGAAGTTTGATTTTCAAAAGTGAATTTATAGAATTGTCCATCATTTTTATATGGAATTCTTAATATACAATAATCACTTTTGTTGCATTTTTTTCTTTTTCTAAGAACACCATTAACATCAATATATAGCTTATCTTCTACCATCATTTCTCTTTCAAAAGCAGTTATAGAATCTCTTAAACTTTCAGTAAAGAAAACATATTTATCTTTTGAAATTATTTTTTTATCTTGCATTATTTTTTTGACATTTTCTTTTGATGTATAGTGATAAATATACTTTATTTTTGGGTTTACCCTTTCTATAATCATAAAATACCTCCATATAAAGGGCATAATTTCATATGCCCTTTATAATTTCAATATAAATTATTTTCCTTATTTTACTAAATTAGCTGTATCTCTTGCTATCATTAATTCTTCTTCAGTTGGAACTATCCAAACTTTTACTTTAGAATCTTTTGTAGAAATTTCTCTTTCTTCTGCTTTTACATTATTTGCCTCTAAGTCTAATTCTACTCCCATCCATTTTAATTGTTCACAAATCATTTTTCTTTCATCTGGTCCTCTTTCTCCAACTCCACCAGCAAATGCTATTACATCTACACCATTTAGTGCAACTGCATATTTAGCAATATACTCTGCAATTATATATGCATAAGCTTCCATTGCTAATTTGCTCTTTTCAGCGTGTTCGTCATTTGCATCTATAGAAGCTAGTAAATCTCTATTGTCTGCTGAGTATTCGCTCATTCCTATTAATCCAGATTCTTTATTTAATATTTTTTCTACTTCATCAGGTGTTAATCCTTCTTTTTTCATTAAGAAAGTAACTATTGATGGGTCTAAATCTCCAGAACGTGTTCCCATTGCAATACCTGCAAGTGGTGTGAATCCCATTGATGTATCAACAGATTTACCATTTAATACTGCACATAGACTTGCTCCTTGTCCTAAATGACATACTATTGTTTTTAATTCTGTAACTGGTTTTCCTACTAGTTCAGCAACTCTTGCAGATACATATCTGTGGCTTGTTCCGTGGAATCCGTATTTTCTTACACCATATTTTTCATAATACTTATATGGTATTGGGTAAATATATCTTTCTTCTGGTATTGTTTGATGGAATGCTGTATCAAATACTGCTACATTTTTCTTACCTGGCATAACTTTCATACAAGCTTCAATTCCTGTTAAAGCTGCTGGATTATGTAATGGTGCTAAAGGAATACATTCTCTAATTGTATCTATTACTTCGTCTGTAATTACAACTGATTTATTGAATTTTTCTCCTCCATGAACAACTCTATGTCCTACTGCTGAAATTTCGTCTAATGATGAAATTACTCCATGTTCACTATCTGTAAATTGTGAAAGTACAAAAGAAATAGCTTCTTCATGATTTTTTGCATCTATTTCATATTTGTATTTTTCTCCACCTACTTTGTGAGTTACAAAAGAACCTTCCATTCCAATTCTTTCATAATTTCCTTTTGCTAATACTTGTTCATTTTCCATATCGATTAATTGATATTTTAGTGATGAACTACCACTATTTAATACTAAAATTTTCATTTTATTTCCTCCTTAATTTTGTTTCTTATATATGTTTTTGCGCATTTTCTTATATCTTCCATTTTTTGCTTTGTATCATTATTCTGGTATTCAATTCTATCTATTAGAATATCTATGTAATTATGTTCATATACATATTTTAAAGATATATCAAAGTTTAAATCAAATATAAAAGCAATTACACAAATCCAATAATCAATTATTGTTTTTCTATCTTCCAATTTTATACATTTTTTCTGCATAAAATCTTCATATACTTTTTGACTAATTGTCTCATAATTTATAGTATCTTTATTATATATTTTAGGGAACATATCTTCAAATTTATCTTCTTGCTTAACTCTAAAATTATCAATTTTATCTGCATCTCTTATTATATTACAATGCATCAATTCGATATCACTTAATCCCTCTTCTACTTTAAATTTGTTATGATTATATATTGATTTATTAATTATATTATCATATTTTCTGTTTTCTACAAATTTGGATATTAAGAATTTTTCTCCAAATAGCACTTTTACTCCAAATTCGGCATGTTCTATATTTTTATCACTAAATTCATTAAACTCTTTTATTTGTTCAAATCTTCCTATATCATGCAATAATGCTATTATTTTTGCAAGTTCAATATTTTCTTTATCTAGCCCCAAGCCTATTGCTATATATTCACTTTTTTTAACGACTTCATATGTATGTTTTACCTTTAGTTTAATGCTTCCATTTTCTAAATCATAGTCTTTTAAATATTCTTTGAAACTTTCCTGTGCTTTAATAAAATCAATCATACAATTTTCCTTCAAGATTTATATTACATACTTTGTGCTTGAACTGCTGTAATTGCAACAACTCCAGCTATATCTTCTGCACTACATCCTCTTGATAAATCATTTACAGGTCTTGCAATACCTTGGCAAAGTGGTCCATAAGCTTCTGCTTTTGCAAATCTTTGAACTAATTTATATCCTATATTTCCAGCATCTAAATCTGGGAATATTAAAGTATTTGCTTCGCCTTTTAATGGGCTTCCTGGTGCTTTTGAAGCTGCAATTTCTGGTATAATTGCTGCATCTAATTGTAGTTCACCATCTGCAATTAACTCTGGCACTTTTTCTTTTAATAATTTAGTTGCTTCTACTACTTTATCTGTAAGTGGTGAATGTGCACTTCCATAACTTGAATATGAAAGCATTGCAACCTTTGGCTCTTTTCCAACTAATTGTTTAAAACTCTTAGATGATGAAATTGCTATTTCTGATAATGCTTCTGGATCTGGATATTCATTTAAACCACAGTCTCCGAAAACAAATGCTCCATTTTCACCATATTCACAATTTGGAACTACCATAAAGAAAAATGCTGATACAAGTTTTGTTCCTGGTGCTGTTTTTAATATTTGAAGTGCTGGTCTTAAAGTATCTGCTGTAGAATGACAAGCACCTGATACTAATCCATCTCCGTCACCTTGTTTTACCATCATCATTCCAAAATATACATTGTCTTTCATTATTTCTTTTGCTTTGTCTAATGTCATACCTTTTGCTTTTCTTAATTCATAAAATTTTTCTGCATATTCACTGAATTTATCTGATTTTAAAGGATCTACAATTTTTGCTTTTGATATGTCTATATTATTTTCTTGTGCTAATTTTTTTATTTCTTCTTTGTTTCCTATTAATATAATATCGCTATATCCTTCTTTTAAGACTTGTTCAGTAGCTTTTATAACACGTAAATCATTACTTTCTGGTAATATAATTGTTTTTATATCTTGTTTTGCTCTTTGTTTTATATTGTTTATAAAAGACATCTTACCTGTTTCCTCCTTTTAGTTTAATACTTTAATATTATATAAGGAAAAAAGAAAAAGTACAAGTCATTTTCATAAATTTTTATATTGCTATATATAAATTTTTACAATAAAATAACACCTATAATATTTATTATTAAAGGTGCTATTTTTCATTATCACATTTAAATATAATATAAATCTATTTCTACCAATATCTATTATTTATGGCATACGTTCCTGTTGTTGAAATAGTAATGAATTTAATAGAATATATGTCACAATATACTAAACTATCATTTTCAAAAGAACGAAGAAGAATGTAACTTGCTCCTACATCTTCTAAAATTCCTATTCTATCTACCAAATTATTAGTTCCAATTAAAAATTCAACTCTCATTAGTCTTCCTATTTGACTTCTTAAAAATGCTGGAGTATATATGTTATTTGTTAATATTTCTGGGCTGTTTGAGTTTATTTGAACTCCACCATGCATTTGTCTATTTTCATTATTTGTAATTTCTTGCATAAAATTTCATTCCTTTCATTTAAGTATTTGCGTAACTAGATGTTGGCCTATAAAAGCAGTGGTCACCAAGTCTTGTATGAAATGTACCTGAACCATTACGAGGAAATGTAGAATCGCAATTTGGCTTAAATGGGTTTAAGTACCACAAACATTCTCCTATATCGTTTAGTCTATTTCCGGCAATTGCCCAATCTGCAATATTATAATGTATATCTGTTGGATTCATATTATATATATTTTGAGGATTGTACATGTTATACAATTGTTCTCTTACGCAGTCAAACTGACCTTGTTGAAAGATTATATTTCTAATACTTCCCCCCTGTGATATTCTTGCATATTCACCATATGGTATATTTACTCTATTCATTACAACAGATGCAACTGCTCTCATTCCATTGTCTCCTTCTCCTCCCGCTTCGCACTGCACTATTCTTGCTAACAATTCTCTATCTGAATACGCCACTTTTCTTCACTCCCCTTGTATTATAATATGATTTTTTCTAATATGTGTGTTAGAAATACGGCAAGGAAATTAATACTTTTATTTTATAATATAAAATAAAAACAAGTATTTTCTACTTGTTTTTATTGTTTATTACTTCTGAATCCATTGCAAATCTTGCAATTTCGATTTCTTCATATGGTTTTGTGTTTGAAGTATAATTTATTTCAGCATATAGTAATAATGATAAAACTGAAACATTAAATTCTGGTTCATCTCTTAATGTAATTCCATAAAACATTCCTGGAATATCATCAATTATTTTTATTTTATGAGCTTCTAGTTGTTCTTGATAACTCATTTCAGTTTCATAAGAAAGAACTCTTGAAGGATCTATCTTTAAAACATAGCCTGTTTTATTTACTTTTTCTTGTTTTTCATTTATATAAGTTTCTTCAAAAATTTTATACTCTAAATCATATATTGTAGGCTCATCACTCATATTATATGTAGCTATTGTTATTTTATCAACCACTCTATTTTTTGCATTTATATTTGTGTTTTCTATAAATCTATCTAAAATGTCTTTATTATATATTTTTGTATTTTTTGTATCTATTACAAACCATCCATTGTTTATAGCATCTTTCATTTCTATTTTATCTGGAAATTCTTTATTTTCTTCGATTTCATTATTAATATCACTTTCTTTATTTTTTCTATTTTTTGTTTCTATTCCTTTAAATATTCCTAATAAAAATCCCACACAAAATAATACTGTAAGTATAGTAATCACTATTATTTTTTGTTTATTAGTTAATTTTTTCATATATATTATCTCCCTTTTTATAATTACGGAATTTATTATAAACACTAACTTTAGTTAAGTTTTTTTACGTTATCTATGTACATAGATGGAACTCCTATGTACAAATCTTTATTTCCCTCCAAAGTATTTAATTTTAAAATTGAATAGACATTATATATATATAAGCTACTTCCACCATCTGAATATGTGGCTCCAAATATTGTTTCATCTTCTTTAGCATCTTTTCTTGCTTTTTGTAATATTTCATCTATTGTTATTTTATTGCTTAATAATGCTTCTCTTAAAGACATTTTTTCTCCATTAATTACTATGTCTACTATACCTTTATAAGAATAAATATTGTAATTATATTTGTCGTTTTCTGATTTATCTAGTATTTTAATTACTTCTTCTTTATCAGTAGTTTTACAAAATTGTATTTCGAATTTTTCTTTTGACGTTTGCTTTATTTCCGCATAATTACATATAGGTATTGTTTCTTCTGTTTCAATACATTTTAGACTTGTTGGGTAATATGTTTTTAAATTAGTAATGTTATTAGGTGTAGTTTCTTTGACTAATTTATATTTAGTTGCATCATATTCTGTTGTTGTTATTTTTTTATCTTCGATAGTTGCATATCCATCTCTTCTTGTATCAATTTTTAAAACAAATTTATCTTTTGTATATTCTAAATTTGTTAATATTGGTTGTCCCTCAATTGTATAGTTAACTATTCTTATTTCATCTGGTATATTTTCTTCTACATTTTTTATAAATTTATCTAATTGTTCTATATGATATACTGTATTAGAATTTGTCACAATATAACATTTATCTTCTACCATGTCTGCAAAATTATAATCTAATGGCACTTTTTCTAGCTCAATATAATTAGTATTATTTTCTATTTTTTGTTTTTCCTCTTGATTATTATTATTTCTAACTACTCTTATAACTCCTAAACATATTAGTATAACAACTAATATAATTCCTGTAACTATTAATATCAATTTTTCTTTTTTTGACATATAAACAACCTCCCCCATTTCTTTGTACATGGCTTAAACGTTTTTTATTAGTATAACATATACTTACGAAAAAGAATAGCATATTATCTATTTTTTTCTGTTTTTTCTTTACTTTTCTATTACATTATCAAGGAAATTTCTCATGGTTATATAAAAAAAGAAAATCAAGTTTCCTCGATTTTCTTTTTATGTCTTATTTTTTTATTCACTCTTGCTTTGCATACTGCCTAAATTTTTCTTCTAGTAATGTAAAGTTACAACATCTTTCTAAAATTCTTTCACTTAAATGTCCTTTTCTAAACATATTTTGAAAATAATTTATTTTTTTTAATAATTCTGCTTTGTGATTATTTAAAAATGTTAATTGTTCTTCCAACATCTTTTTATATTTTGGATCTGTTATTGTTGGTAATACTTCTGTTAATTCTTCTATTGGCGTCGGAATCATATTATTTATATTTACAACTCCTAATTCTCCATCTTTAATTTTATATATATCAATTGCTTTTGGATTTATATTTATATGTTTTGGTTTTGGAGACGATAACGGTGCAAAATAATTGTAATTATTATATGTATAAACAATTCCTATATACGGTCTTGTCGTGTTTTTGTTATATGCTACATTTTTATCAAATTGTCTCAAATAGTTTATATAACTTTCATCTATATAATAAATTTTTAAATTTTTCATTTATCCTCCTATAATATTAATGTATGGTAATCGAAAAGATTACCATACATGCTTTTTTAAGTTCCTACTTTGGCAAGGATATTCCTACTTTTTTAAGTTCCTACTTTGGCAAGGATATTCCTACTTTTTTAAGTCCCTACTTTAGCAAGGGTATTCTATCTTTTTATTAGATGATAATTAATTATCATCTATAGTATATTTATTATACACGAAAATTATTACAAAATCAAGAATATTCCTAAAGTTTTCTTTCTATATTATGTAGAGGTATTTTCATGTCTTTATCCTAGTTTCTTGACTTTTTTATTGACATATGTACAAAAACATTTTATAATCTTTACATAAATAACATTCTATCTTCATTTTGTAGCTGCCAGACTACAAATTAATATATAGTAACTTATATGTTCTTTTTATTAAAAGGAGGAAAAATATGTTAACAATTATAATTGGAATTATTGCATCAGTTTTTATAACTTATATTTTATTGACAATTACAGATGATTCCTTTATGTTTTTGATTGGCTTTATTGGAATTATTATATCAATCCTTTTAGGCTTGTGCGCACCATTTAATGGATATAATGACTGGAAATTGATTAAAGAAACTGAGCTAGTAAGTCTTTCCAACGCATCCGTTTCTGGTGGTACTGGTTTCATTTATGTCTCGCTTTCAGCAGATAACGCTTATACATATCGGTTTGAAGTTGACTCAACATTTGGAACTAAATCATCAAAGGAATACAAAACAACCACTATTATCAATAATGATAATGTAATAGAAATAGAAGACCCTGCTTGTCAAAAACCTATGCTTATGGAGTATAATAGAACTGCCAAAAAATCAATATGGACTTTTGGTCTTTTAGCGGATGAAACTTCATATGTTTTCTATGTACCGGAAGGAACCATCAATAAAGATATAAAATTAGAATAACTTTACTACACATATCTGGCCAAAATACAAAAGAGTTAATTTATATTTAACTCTTTTGTATTTTTCTTTTCTGTACTCTATTTTATTAAGTATGTATATAATATCTATTGTTCCAAACTTTGACTATTCTTGAACTTACATTGTTAAAATTTAAAATATAAGAATTATTTATTAATAAATTCATTTATAAATAATAAATATGGGTTAGCAGTAGTATAAGTACCTACTTTTTTTATATAATCTACATTTTGTAATAATTTATCTATTTTTTCTGTATCATTAATGTTTGCTTTTATATAATACATATCACTAAACGGATTATTATTTTCATCATATTCTGTCATTAAATTCTTAAACTTTTCTTTGTATTTTTGCAATTCATCTTCTTTTGAAGAATATTTTATTTCTACATCTTTAAAATTTGACTTTATTATTTGTTCAATATCATTTAATTGTTCTTGCGTAACATTATCTTTTAATACTATTTTCATTTCACTCGCTTTGTTGTTATAATTTACAAATACAAGTATATTAAATAAAATAACAAATACTAATAATACTAAAGCAATTATTAAAAAAATATTTTTTCTATTTATTTTACTTCTTACTTTTTTTAAATAATTTATTTCTTCTATTTCCTCTTGTGGTTCAGTGTCATTTTGAATTTGTTTCAATACTTCTTTACACTTATTACATTCTTTTAAATGATTTTCTACAAATTCTTTAGATGTATTTCGTAAAGTCTTGTCATTATAACCAAATAATAAATCTTGAACTATATCACATTCGTTTTTCATTTTTACTTTCCTCCTTTATTTTTTGCTTTCCTCTAAAAAATACTACCCTTGCCCAGTTAGGTGTTTTGTTCATAATTTCAGATATTTCGTTGTAATCTAAATTTCCAAATAATCTTAAATACATTACATTTCTTGTTTCTTCATCTAATCTTTGAATTTTTTTTAATAATTCTATTTTTTCTTCTTTTTTACATATTGTATCTTCAATTGTTTCATTTATAAATAAAGTATCTTTTATATCTTCCAGTGAAATTTCTTTATTATCTTTTTTTAATCTACTATACCAAATATTTTTTGCAATTTGACATAGCCATGTAGTAATTTTGCATTTACCTTCAAATTTGTTTATATTTTTTACTGCCACTAAAAAAGTCTCTTGTACGATATCTTCTGCTATTTCTTTATTTCCTGTTAAACAGAATATGTATTTATATACACTTTTTGAATATTTAACATATACTTCTTCTACATTCTGCATAACTTTTTCCTCCTTTCACTTTATTAGTGTATAAAAATAAAAAAATATTACAATTTTTTACAAAAATTTATTATATTTAAAAAATGCTACTTTTAATAAGTGGCATTTTTTATTTTTTTTGCTATAATATGTCATTTAATATAATAAACTTTTTAAATCCTTCTTTTATTTTCCTCTTTACTTCTTTATATATTTCTAAAAAAATTAATCTTATTTACTTAAATTTATAGTTATGTTTTTTTTAGTTTTTTCTAGATATAAATTTAATTTTAGTGTATCAGTATAGTCATCTTTTGTAATTGGAAATGTAAAATAACAAGTTACATCTCCGTTTGGATGATATGTCCTTCCACTATTTCCTTCCTTATTTGAAATGGCTATTTCAAATACTTTACCATTTTGATTTTCTAAAGTTCCTATTATATCGTTTTCGTTATCAAATATTTCTTCTATTAATTTTTCTAAGCCTTGTTCTGTTGGTTCATATCCTTTTCCAAATTGTTTTATTGTTAGTGCTATATGTATTTCACTATAGGTTCCTATTGCTTCTTTTAATATTATATTGTTATTTTTATCACTACCATCTTTAACAATATATATTAATGTCTTTCTATTGTAGAATGATTCTGGCAAATCAACTTCTATATTCCAATCTCCCTTTAAATTTTGATTAGATTTATTATTAATAATCTCTTTATAGTTTGATGTTATATTTATATTTTTAAAATTAAATATTAGTTTTTTGCTTTTTGGATAACCACTAGAATACATCTTATATAAAAATTTTACACTATTATTTGTCTTTTCTATAACTTCTGATTGATATCCTTCATTTGTATAGTTATTATGCATATTTTTATTGCTAAACTCTATATTATATTTTTTGCAAAAATCTTCATATAAGTCTACTCTATCATAGTTGCAATATATGAGGTTGTTATTTTCATCCGAGATTATTAAGTCTGATATTTCTATATTATATATTGATTCAATATTTTCCTCTGTTTTTACCTCAAATACTATATCTAAATTATAATCATCCATTAAAATGTTGTCTATTTTTATTGATGTTCCATTGTTTTCAATAAAGTCCATATCTGGATTTTGAATATAGCCATTTTCAGCTAATTGTATAACACCTTTGCTTGTTGTCTCAGGATTAAATATATTGTTTATCCACTTTGATATATCTTTTGCAAAAACTACTCCAATAGTTATTGTTATAAACGCAGTTATAGCAGAAATAATCTTTATTATAATATTTGAATTTATTTTATATTGTTTTCTATCTTCAAATACAGTTAAAATTACTTGTTCAAATCCTTGTGGCTCATATATTTGTTTTTGCATAACATTTTCTATCATAATATCTATATTATCCATTAATTCGACCTCCTTTACCCTCGTAAGTATTTTTAACTTTTTCTTTAGCCCTTGAAAGTCTTGTTTTAATTGTATTTTCATTTACATTTAATATATTAGAAATTTCTTTTATTGTATATTTTTCCCCATAATATAGAACAATAATTATTCTTTCCTCATATTTTAATTGCTTAATCATCTCATAAAAATTTAATGTGTCTTCTATCAGTTGTTCATTATTGTTATATTTTATATTTTCTTTATAAAATTCTAAATCGTAATTCTCTTGCAAATAATATTTTTTATAATATTTATTGCAATTATTTATTAGAATTTTTATTATCCATGGTTTAAACTTATTTGGTTCCTTTAGTTTTTTTATGTACTTATATGCATCTATCATTGTATCTTGCATTATATCTTGTATATCATCTTCATTTGAAGTTCTTACTTTTGCTATTTTATATAAATTATTTTTTATTAGCAATACTGCTTGTGTAAATGCATCTTTGTCTCCTTCTTTTGCTCTTTTTATTAGTTCCTCCAATAATAACCCTCCTTATATACGTATATATTTGTATCTATTATATAAGAGTTTAAAAATAAAGAAAATAGTTTCATTGTTATAGAATTTTTTAAATCTTAGGCTCTCTTTTTTATTTCTTTACTTTTCTATCACGTTATTAGGATCATTTCTTATAGTTTTTTCACTTTCTAACAGATTCCATGTTGCTCCACCTATTATTTCTCCAGTTGTACTATCAACAAAATATGAGTATAGCGGTATTTTTCCTTCCTCATATTCAATTACTACTACCCATACTTTTCTAACTCTGCCCTCTGTTTCATAAAATACTGCGTTTTTCTTTAGTTGCCACGTATTGTCATCCGTTTTTTCATAATTAAAATTAAGAGTACCATCATTTTCATATTCTTCTGCAAACTTTTCTCTTAAAAATACTTGTTCATTCATCTTTTTAATTCTTATTTCTGCTTTTACATTTTTAATTTTTCTATTTTTAGTAATTTCAGAGTCCTTCAAAGTAGCAATATTTATTGCTTCATCTTTTGTTATTTTTTCTTCGTTTTCCTCGTACTTATCATTTTGAATATCTAATGAATATAGTCCATTAATTGTTGGAATCCAACCTATGTTTATATGTTCATTTTCATTTAATAAGTCACCATATTTTCTATAAAAATCCGCATACCAAATATATGCATTCTTATCAATTTCTGAATTTCTTTTTAATGATACTAATTCATACTCTCCTTCCATATATTCTGGTCTATATTTTTCTAACAACTCTTTTGCTGTTATTCTCGCTTCTTCTCTTGTTATACCATAGTTTTTAGGTCTTTCATATTCTGTACTTGAAATATATACATGTTTTATTTTTCCTGTATTAGCATCTATATCTATTAACACTTTTTCTGATGATAAACTCCATACATTGTCATTTGACTTAAGTTCTTTTTGCAAATTTAAATTTATAATGTTTTGGTCATTAAAACCAATTTTATTCAAATAATCATTTTCTATTTTCGTAGCCTGTTCTTCTGAAATACAATTTTTCTTTTCTTCTTCTGATATTCCTTGTTGTGGACTATATTTTTTTGGTTCTTTCCATATATTTTCGTAAATTTGTTTAGTTGCAAAAACTATTCCTGTAGTTAAAATTATTGTTGCACAAGCCGTAATCGTAACTTTTGCAAAATTAAATTCTTTATAAATTATATTGGCTTTATTTTTCTGTTTATTATTTAAAGCATATTTTATAGTATTATAATATGATTGTGGTTTATCTATTTCTTTTGTTAAAATATCTTTTATATTTTTATCTAATCTATCCATTGTTAAGCCTCCTTTATATATTTTTTTATTTTTTGTTTACTTCTTGAAATTCTTGCCTTTATTGTATTTTCATTAACTTTTAATATTTTACTTATTTCTTTTGTTTTATAGCCAATAATATAGTATAAAACAATTGCTATTCTCTCATCATAATTCAAGTCTTTTATTAATATGTAAAAATCGATATTGTTCTCTATATTGTTTTGTTTTGTGTCTTCTATAGATGTTTCAAAAAAGTTTTCTTCGTAAGATATATTCTCCTTTTTCCTTTTCCTATAAATTTTATTGCATTTATTAATTAAAATCTTTATAGTCCAAGTTTTAAAATATTCTAAATGTTTTATTTTTTTAAGAGAATAATAAGCTTCTATCATAGTTTCTTGTATTGCATCATCTATGTCATATTCACATGCCAATCTAGTTCTTGCTATTTTATATAGCTCATCATTTAATTGCATAAATATTTCTGTAAATGATTGTTCATCTCCATTTATTGCTTTTTCTAATAGTTCTTCCAATTTACTTTTCCTCCATTTCATCTTATATGCATATTTTGATTACTTTCACCTATTAGAGTATATTACATATTAAAAAAGTTGCATATATTTAAAATTTATATATATTTTTTCTAACATGAAGAAATTTCTCTTTTTCTAAGTAACTTTGGTACCATATAAGTATAGAAAATATTTATTGTTTTCTATACTTTTTTCTTTTCCTACTATATAAAAAAGCGGAATAAATTCCGCCCTCAAAGAGCCTGATTAAGTTTAGGCTCTTT
>USDF01000017.1 GCA_900553405.1 uncultured Clostridium sp.
TATATTATATATATCATTAATTGCATTTAATTTTTCACTTATCGATAATTTTTATTGACCAAGATTTTTATTCTTGGTCTTTTATATTTTACAAATTTATGCTATACTATATATACTTTGAAACGAAAGGAAAAAAATATATGTTAATTAAAAATCCAGAATTTAAAATATCAGCAGTTTCACCTGCACAATATCCCGATGATAACTTACCTCAAATTGTTTTAGTTGGTAAATCTAATGTTGGTAAATCTTCTTTTATAAATACTATGGTTAATAGAAAGAAACTTGCTAGAACAAGTAGTGAACCTGGAAAAACAAGACAAATTAATTTTTATAATATGGATAATAAATTTTATTTTGTTGATTTGCCTGGTTATGGATATAGTAAAATGTCTAAAAAGGAACAAGATAGAGTTGGTCAATTTATTGAACAATATTTAAATAATAGCAAAGATATTGCACTAATTGTATTTTTAATTGACATTAGACATGACCCTAGTGAAAATGATAAACTAATGTACAGATACATAATAGATAGTGAAAGACCTTGCATTATTATTGCAAATAAGGCGGATAAAATTGCTGTGACTAAAGTAGACGCTCAAGTTACTCATTTGCAAGATAAATTAAATCCTTTAAAAGATTTAACTTTTATTCCTTTCTCTGCTGAAAGAAGAATTTATACAGATAACGCTTGGGAAGAAATTGAAAAATTTATAAATACTATAGACTAAGTTTTTTAACTTAGTCTTATTTCTTTCTCTATTTTATTTTTAATAATTTTGTCTTTAATCAATCTGTCTATTTTTACATCTTTAGCAATATATATAATATTCTTGTATTTACACTCATTTCTATTCCTTTTTAATATTGCCAGTATTCTATTCCTTGATATTGTAACTTCTCTTATATCTTCATTTAATAATGTATTAGGAATATAATACCCATTATTCTCTATAAATCCTATAACTCCAAATACATTACCTATTAGCTTTTCTGTATTTAAATATTTTTTACAATTTACATAGTCTCCTATCATTTTTGCACTTTTGGGAAATTTTATAATACTATTTAAAATTTTCAATTTCATTATAGTTGTTCCGTCCTTAGAAAATTCAAAATCTGATATTTTTAATTTATTTTTTAGGCACAAACTATAAAACATTAAACTTGATTTAATATTTTTATTAAGAATTTTAACTCCTGTCAAATGTAAAAAATTACGTGAAATAAATATTGCTTCAATATATGACATATTTTTATCTTTTTCATATATAACTAATAATCTTTGGTTTTCTAAATTGTCATGATATTACTTTGCTGCATCTATAATTATTTTTAATGCATCTGTTTTATTCATAAGTTGTCTCCTTTTTGAAAAAATTTATATGAATAAAAATTCATAGGGGAGATATACATACCTCAATATGTATATCTCCCCTATATGACTGATTTTTTTGTTGTCCGCCAACTTATGAGCACCTTACGTCTCATAAGAATTACGATTTTTTAGGTTGTTCGCCAACCAAAGGTTCCAATTAACCTATAAAATTCGGATTATTGTGTCAGCCCACATGATAGAAAAAATTTCTATCTACAATTATTATATTCATTATATTTAAATATATAAGTTATGTCAAGTACTTTTAAAAAATTTACTCTTCTTTTTCTATTTTTTTAGTTATCATTTTTAATGCTTTTGGTCTTTCTACTATTATTACATGACCACAACCTAGACATTTTAGTTTAAAATCTACACCTACTCTTGTTATCTCCCACAATTTGCTACCACAAGGATGAACTTTTTTAGTTCTTACAATATCTCCTATATTATATTCCACATTTATCATTCCTTTATTATTTTAAATAGTATCTCTTTGCTCTCTGTTCATATTATTGCAAATTAATACTAGAAATTTCATCTATAAACTGATATAGAGTTTCTCCATCGGCATTTATTTTAATTTTTCAATTGCTTTTTCAAATCTTTTGAAAATTCTTTCTTTTCCTAAAACTTGCATTATTTCATACATATCCGGAGTGTTGCTCCTTGAAGTTAATGCAACTCTTATAACTGTACTTACATCTCCTACGTGTCCTGGATAAGATTCTGGATTAGCTTTAAATTCTTTTACTTCTCTTGCAAATCCTATTTCTTCTGATAAGTCTTTCATTTTATCAAACCATGCTTGCTTATCATCTGTTTCATTATAGTATTTTTCCATATATAATGTTAATATTTTTTTAATTAGTTCTTTATCTGTAACTTTTTGATATTCATATTCTTGGTCTTTTTTATAGAACTCGCTATCATACATATAAGAAATGTTGTCCATAACATCTTCCCATTTTGCTATGTCTTTTCTAGGTTTTGCATTTCCTCTTTCTATTCCAAATACTTTTAAAGCGTATTCTTTATCTTCTAATAATTGAGTTAACTCTGCATTAAATTTATTTGCCCACTTATAAACTTCTTCATATACTTTTTCAGTAGAATATTTTGATATAACATTTTTAGATACATCTAATAGTTTTACCATATCAAATAAAGCTCCACTTACACTCATTTTATTTAACTCAAAATTAAATTCATCTAGGCTCTTGTCTGGGTTTGCTCTTCTCCAATTTTCAAATGCTGAATTTGCTATATTTAGTAAATACTCTTTTACTGCATCACTTGGAATTCCAGATTCTTCATAATATGTTGCAGCAGCTTCTGGGTCTTTTCTTTTACTTATTTTACGTTTTCCACCATTATCATTCTTTAAAAGAGTTGGTGTATGTGCATACTTTGGAGCTTTAAATCCTAACTCTTGGAATAATTGTAAATGAAGTGGAACTGATGATAGCCACTCATCTCCTCTTAATACATGTGTTGTATGCATTAAATGATCATCAATAGCATGTGCAAAGTGATATGTAGGAAGTCCATCTGATTTTATTATTATTATATCTTGATCATTTTCTGGGAATTCAACATTTCCTTTTATTACATCTTTATGTTTAATTTTTCTATCTTCTCTACCAGTTGATTTAAATCTTACTATGTAAGGTTCTCCCGCTTTTATTTTTTCTGCTGCTTCTTCTACTGATAAATTTCTATATTTTGCCCATACTCCATAATAACCTGTTCTTACTTTGGCTGCTTCTTGTTTTGCTCTCATTTCATCTAATTCTTCTGGAGTTGCAAAACATGGATATGCCTTTCCTTGTTCTAATAAATGTTTAGCATATGCTTGGTAAATTTCTTTTCTTAGAGATTGTCTATATGGTCCATACTCTCCTTTTGATTCTGTTTCATTTATCATTCCCTCATCTGGAGTTAAATCGAATTTTTTTAGAGTTTCAATTATTTGAGTAATTCCGTTTTCTATTTCTCTTTTTTGATCTGTATCTTCTATTCTTACATAAAATACTCCACCTGTTTGTTTTGCAAGTTTTCTATTTAAAAATGCTTGATATATCGTTCCTATATGTACATTTCCTGTTGGACTTGGTGCAACTCTTACGACCATTGCTCCTTCTGGTAAATTTCTTTCAGGATATTTTTCCTCATAATATGATATTTCTTTTGCATCTGGAAATATTAAGTCAGCTAATTCTTTATAATCCATATCTATTTCTCCTTTTTCTAAATTCTTGCTTATTATATCAAATTTTTCCATCTTCTTCAATAGATTAATACACTTTTTAATCTCTTTGTTTGTTATTTTTATTTCATTTACATTTTTTTACAATTTCACTTGACTTTTATGTAAATTGTATGGTATAATGATTTTATCAAACATCATAGGAGGCACATGCCAATGTACGATTTAGGAACAGTAAAAAGAAGAATAAGTGAAAAAGGAGTAGATACTTTCATCTCTGAAATATCTTCTGAAAATTTTTCAGAAACTATCAAAAAAGATTTATCTGACTGCAATGTTTTTGTAGATGGATATCCTAATCTTTCTCTTATTTATTCTTTAGCCTAAGAAAAAAAGCTCCAAAATTTGGAGCTTTTTTCTTTTATATATACTTACTTAGTTAATAACACTTTATAATACCAAGCCATAAAGAGCTTGGTATTACTTCATTTTTCACTATAAAGACATAATAATAGGCAATATCATAGGATTACGCTTTGTTTTTTGGAAAATATAATCTCTTATATGATCTTTTAATGTTGATTTAATTGTTGCCCAATCACGCACACCTTTACTTTCTAATATTTCAACTTCTTCACGAATATATTTTTTAACATCATCCATTAAATTTTCAGATTCTTTTACATATACAAATCCTCTTGAAATAACATCTGGACCTGCTACTATTTCTCCTGTTGAAGTATCCATTGTCATAACTATAACGATTAAACCATCTTGTGATAAGTGTTGTCTATCGCGTAAAACTACGTTTCCTACATCTCCTACACCATAGCCATCTACTAATACTTTTCCGCATGGTACACTTCCTGTTTGTTTTGCTTCGTTTTCGTTTAGTTCTATTATACGGCCATTTGTACTCATGAAAATGTTTTCAGGTGCTACACCCATTTTTACAGCAGTTTCTGCGTGTGCCATAAGTTGTCTATATTCACCATGAACTGGTATAAAATATTTTGGCTTTGTTAATGCAAATATTAATTTTTGTTCTTCTTGGCAGGCATGTCCAGATACGTGAATATCTGCTAATGCATTATACACAACATCTGCACCTATTTGTAGTAAATCATCTATTACTTTTGATACGGATTTTTCATTTCCTGGAATTGGATTTGCAGATATTATTATTAAGTCATTTGGTGTTATTTCTATTTTTTTGTGTTCTCCTGCTGCCATTCTAGTTAATGCAGACATTGTCTCACCTTGACTACCTGTTGTAATAATAACTAATTGCTCATCTGTATAATTTTTTATCATGTCTATGTCTATAAATACGTTTTCTGGTACATCCATATATCCTAATGCTCTTGCAGTTTCTATCATGTTTATCATACTTCTACCACATATAGCAATTTTTCTACCATTTGCTACTGCTGCATTTACTATTTGTTGAACTCTATGAACGTTTGAAGCAAATGTTGCAACTACTATTCTTTTTGTACAATTTACAAATAATTTGTCAAACTCTTTTCCTACTGTACTTTCAGACATTGTATATCCTTTTCTTTCAGAGTTTGTACTATCTGATAGTAATGCAAGTACACCTTTACTTCCTATTTCTGCTATACGATTTAAGTCTGTTATTTCACTATTAATTGGTGTATAATCAATTTTGAAATCTCCTGTATGCATTATTGTTCCTACTGGTGTATAAATTGCAAGCATAACTGAATCTGGTATACTATGGCAACTTCTTATAAATTCTACACTCATTTTTCCAAGTTTAATTGTTTGTCCTGCTTCTACTTCATATAGTTTGGTACTTCTTAATAGTTTATGCTCTTCTAATTTATTTTTAATTAATCCAATTGTTAATTTTGTAGCATAAATTGGTATATTTATTTGTTTTAAAACATATGGTATAGCTCCAATATGGTCTTCGTGACCATGTGTAATTACTAAACCTTTTATTTTCTCTTTGTTTCTTTCTAGGTAAGTAACATCTGGTATAACTAAATCTACACCAAGCATATCATCTGTAGGAAATTCTAGTCCACAGTCTACAATAATTATTTCATCTTCATATTCGAAAATAGTCATATTGTTTCCTATTTCTTCTAATCCACCTAATGGAATAATTTTTAAATTTGATTTCTTGAACTCAAATTTAGGTTGCTTTTTATTGTAATTCTTTCTTGTAGCAGTTTTTCTTTCTACATTTTTATTTTCTTCTACTGCTTTTGCTTCTTTCTTTACTCTAGGTGCTTTTCCTTCTACTTTTTCAGTTTTTTTATTGTTTTTATGATAAGGTCTTCTTGCTCTAGAGCTAGCCACTTTTTCATTTTTTACATTTTGCATTTCTTCTTTTCTTTCTTCTGTCATATTTTTATCTCCTTTTCTATTATTCTAATTTAAATTTATCTTTTACCTATTTATTTTCACGCAAAAAAATAGTTTTACTTAATGTAAAAACTATTTTTGACTCCAATTATAAAATACAGTTATTTTAACTTTTTTCTCTCTTTTTGCAATATTTTTTTACATATATTGAATTTATATTGACTTTTTTCTTTGGTTTTATTCTCTCTTTTATCTCTTTATTTTATACATATATTTTATTTAGAATCTCATTTTACATTGTTTTAGATTGATTTTTCTACACACCTTTTTATCAATCTATTATTATAAATTTAAATCTCTTCTTTACCTCTAATAGGTAACAACTATTTTGTATTTTAGCATATTTTTCTTATTTTGTCAAATTTAGAATTTTTATCAATGGTATAAAAGCTGCCCTTAACTAGTAAAACGTCACAATTAGGAACTGTCCCTAATTGTGACGTTTAGTATTATTTTTATAGTGTTGCTCCTATAATTCCTGCATCATTCTTTAATTTTGCAAGTACAATCTTTGGTTTATCAAATTGATATGAAATCAATTGTGCTTTTTCTAATAATCTTTTGTATAAAATATCTTCAAAATATGTAAAGCTACCACCTATACATATTTGTTCTGGATTAATTATATTTATAATATTTGAAAGTCCAATACATAATGTATTTATATACTCATCTATACATTTATTTGCATTTTCATCATCTTTATTTTTAATTAAAAATTTTAAAATTTCCTCCGAAGTAGCTTCTACATTTATTCCTAATACTTCCACTATTTCATTTTTAAATGCCCTCATTGAGCTATATGTCTCAAAACAACCTCGTTTTCCGCAACTACATGATTTTCCATTTTTTTCTATAATCATATGTCCAAATTCTGATGGAATTACTTCTTCATTTATTATTGTTGCTCCTCCTATTCCTGTTCCAAAACAAATAAAGACTCCTTTTTTTACATCTTTCAAATTTCCATATTCTTTTTCTGCTTTTGCAGCACATAATGCATCATTTTGAAGTTTTACTGGTATTTGATAATGTTCTTCTAATATTTTTGCCAAATCCCAATTATATATTTTGTATTTGTCACACTTTTTAACAATATTATTCTCTATTATTCCTGGTACACCTATTCCTATTTCCTCTATTACAAAAATAGGAATCTGTGAAGTTCTCAAAACAGTATTTATTAGACCTAAAATTTTATCAACAATAATTTGTTTTATATCTTCATTCTCTTTGTTATATATTATATTTTGTTCTTCTTTTTGTATTATTTTGCCTTTTTCTGTTATAACTCCTACTGCTATATGGCTTCCACCTAAATCTATTCCTATTTTCATACAATTTATCACCCTTTCCTATTTTTAATATGAATATTCAAGATATTTACAAAAACGTGGTATTTTATAAATACCACGTTGATTTGTTAATTTCTTTATTATTCTATTCCTGCTGCTGAGAATAAGAATGTTCCCATATATACTTCTAGCAATGGAACTAGTACTACTAATACAAAGAATATTAATGCAACACCAACTATAGAATACATAACTTGTGGCATTACTTTCATAATCTTATCTAATGTATTATTTATATCTATTTCCATATATTCTACTAATTTTTGCATCATTTCTGATAAGTCTGTTTGCATACCTATTTTCAACATCTCGGTTATCATTGATGAAGACAATCCCGATTTTTCAAAAGGATCTATCCATGACTGACCTATTAGTATATTATTAATTGCTGTCTCTACCATAGATAAGAACACATAATTACTTACTACATTCTTACTAACTTCTAATGCATCTTGAATTCTCATTCCGTTATCTAAGTTAAGCATCATAGCTTTTATAAATCTTGAGAAGTCTAAACTGTAAATTAGTTTTCCAAATATCGGCATAGTATATTTAAAATAATGAAAATTATATTTTCCTCTTGGTGTGTTTATATAGAATATAATTCCTATTGTTATTACTGCTATAATACCTACTGGTATATACCAGTTAGCTATAACACCTCTAATAAAATCTGAAAACCATAATGTAATTGGATTTATTTGGTCTTTACTTCCTACTTGGTCATATACTCCTTGAATTGCCGGTACTGCTACTAAAGTACCTACAACTAACATTATAATTAATCCTATAAGTTGAAGCACATTTGGTATTACAATTTTTTTAACTTTCTTACTTATATCTGCTGAATCATCTAAATAACGTACAGCTTGTTTTAATGAATTAGTAAGAGATCCTGATAACTCTCCTACTTTTATCATATTTATATATATTTCTGGGAATATGTTTGAATAATACTCCATTGTGGTGTACATATAATCTCCACCTTCTACACCAGCTAATATATCTTCTATAATCCCCCTTAATGATAAGTTTTCTGTACTTTCTATTATTGTATTTAAAGCATGTATATTATTGAAATTTGCTTTTTTTAATAAATAGAAATTCTGTGTAAAGATTACTAAATCTCTATTGGTTATTTTTTCTGTTGCTGCTAATTTTAAATTTATTTTTTCAATAACTGAAAGGTTCTTTCTATTACTATTATTTAATATATTAGTTGTGTTAGCAGTTTTCATTATGTCTTCCATATTGTTTATATTTCTCTTTGTCCTTTTATTTTTTTTGCTATTATATCCAACTTGAACAACCTGAATAGGCATTAAACCATTATGTTTAAGCCTTCTTATTAAAGATTGTTTACTAGAATCTTCTACTCTATTTCTTACTATTAAACCTTTATCTGTCACTGCTCTATATACATATTCCGGCATGAGTTTTTTCTTCCTTTCCCAATTAAGGACAATCCCTAATTGTGATATTTTCTCAATTAGGGATTGTCCCTAATTGGAAAAATACTAATTTACTTGCTTCTTTATTTTTAATTGCATTATTGTTCTGTTTAATATTTCAATATTTTTTTCTTCTATTTGAGCCTTAGCTTGTTCTAGAGTAATTTTATCATCTACAAATAATTCTGCAATTGAATTTATTAATCCTATGCTTCCTTTTTCTAGATTACTTTGAATTGCATCTTCTATTTCTGATACACTAATTTTTTCTTTGCGTATAATACCTGCAACAATATTATCTACAACCATAACTTCTGGTACTAGTACTAATTTTCCATTTTTTCCTTTTAATAATCTTTGAGATACTACTAGTTTTAGTAGTGATGCTATTAAATATTTAACACTCTGTTGATCACTAATGTCATAAAAGTTTATCATTCTGTCGATTGTCTCTGCGCAAGATTTAGTATGTAAAGTACCTATTACTAAGTGTCCTGCTTCTGCTGTTTCTATTGCTGCATCCATTGTCTCTCTATCACGAATCTCTCCTACTACAATTATATCGCAATCCTCTCTTAAAGAGTTTTTTACACCATCACTATAGCATAAACAATCTCTTCCTGGTCCTACCTCTTTTTGTACTATAACAGATTTCTTTGATGTATGTCTATATTCTACGGGACTTTCTAATGTTAATATTTTTTTATTTTGTGTTTCATTTATATCATTAATTAATGCATTTAATGTCGTTGTTTTACCAGAGTTTGTTTTACCAGTTACTAATATTAATCCTTGTGGTTGTCTTGTCATTCTTCGAACAATGTCTGGCACTCCTAAATCTTCGTACTTTGGTAATTCATTTTTTATAAGACGAAGTGTGAATGTTGGTATTTCATCTGAAAAAGATACATTTACTCTTAGTCTTATGTCTTCAAATTCAAATGAGCTATCCAGTCTTTTTGTCTTCATAAAAGTTTCATCTTTTTCTAAGTTTCCTCTTATAAAATAGTCATAAGCTTCATTCAAATCTTCTACTGTTAATTCATCTATTTCTTCTACTGGAACTAACTCTCTTGCTATTCTTAGCATTGGTTTGATACCATAGATTAGATGTACGTCTGAAGCATCTTTTGCTTTTGCTATTTCTAGTACTTTATCTATATTCATTTGTAGTTTCCCCTTTCTTTAATAAATTATTAGTTTATTATTTAATTCTTCTAATGTTGTTATTCCTTCTAATACTTTATTTATTCCATCTACTATAAGTGGTTTGTAATGTCCTTCTCTTATTGCTTCATTTTTTATTTCTATACTAGATGCATTATCTGTAATTAATTGGCTTATTTTATCATTGATAATTAATACCTCAAAAATTCCAATTCTATCAAAATAACCTGTATGATTACATTTATCACAACCTATAGCATCATATGTTTTTTTATCTGTAAAATCTAGAGTAATTCCATTTTTTTCAGCTATTTTATTCATTATTTCTTTTTCTTTTTCATTAAATTCTCTTTCAACTTTGCAGTATGGGCATACTTTTCTTACTAGTCTTTGTGATATTGATGTAGCAAGAGTACTTGCTATATCATAATTTGATATTCCCATTTCTCTTAATCTAGTAATTACTTCTACACTATTTATTGTATGTATTGTAGATAACACATAATGACCTGTTTGTCCTGATTGCATAGCTATTTCTGCTGTTTCTTTATCACGAATCTCTCCTACTAATATAATATCAGGATCTTGTCTTAAAACAGTTCTTAATGAATCTGAAAAAGATGTTCTTGAATCTATTTCAATTTGATTTAGACCATCTATACGAATTTCTACTGGGTCCTCTATTGTAGTTATATTTATATCTGGTCTATTAAGCATATCTATAACACTGTATAATGTAGTTGTTTTACCTTCTCCTGTAGGAGCTGCAATAATTGTAATACTATTTTTCTTATTAAAACTTTCTTTTAATAGTTCTTTATTATTTGGGAAACCTAAATCAAAAACTTTCTTTATTACAGTATTTTTCTTTAATAATCTTAGTACAAACTTTTCGCCATAT
The DNA here is from genome assembly GCA_900553405.1 of uncultured Clostridium sp. Lineage (GTDB taxonomy): Bacteria > Bacillota > Clostridia > TANB77 > CAG-508 > UMGS1663. The sequence goes on from USDF01000017.1 coordinate 10,862, forward strand.
ACATTCTTTTGTGAAGATACACGAATATTATAATCTGGGTATAGAATAATTCTACCATCTTGTGATTCTTGTTTTTCTTGGTGCATGTTTGAGATTGCTTTCAATCTTCCTATTATTTGTGGTATTTTATCCGAATCTATAGTAACCGCATTAACTAATCCACCATCTATACGATATCTAACTCTTAATTTTTCTGCCATTGGTTCAAAGTGAATATCACTTGCTCTTTTTTCCATGGCTGTTTTTATAATACTATCAACTAAACCTGTTATATCTCTATTAGTGTTTATATTATCAGATGCCATTCCTTCTAGTGACTCTAATATCTTATCTATATTACTTTCAAAAGTAATATACTTTTCCATTACTAATCCTTTATTAAGTAAAAGTAATCTTATTGTATCTATTGACCTTTTATTTGTTGTATCTGCAAAACATACTTTTATTTTATTTCCATCTATTTCAAAAGGAATAGCTTTGTTTTTCTTAGCAATATCTAGTGAAATATACTCTGAAACATTTACTCTTATATCTCCTTCTTCAAGTAGGATAGCTTTTTCATCTAAAATTTCTCCAATTGCCTTAATTAGTTCTTCTGAATCACATAAATGTAATATGTGAATAATGTCTCCTAATTTTTTGTTTGGATACATTTTTTGATAGCTTAATGCTCTATTTATATCTACTTCTGTAATAAGTTTTCTTTTAGCTAATTCTATACCTAAAGGTTGAATTTGTTTTTGTGGCATAACCATTCTCCTTTCTTTTGTATTACTTATTTAATTATACTATATTTTGTTATTTTTCTACAGTATTTTTATTAATTAACTAAAATTACCAATATTTTAATACAAATTCATTACTTGCTTCAAAATATTTGTTAGCTTCTATTATTATATAAGTGTTTATTATCTTTTTTGTTGTATTATTAACTTCTTTTTCACTTATAGAAAAATTACAATATCCTATATTGCTACAAATTTTTACTTTATTACGATATATGCTTTTATCTGTTGAGCCACTATACGTATATATTGTTCCATCTTCAAATATAATTTTATCATTTAACACTTCATATACATCTTCGTTATTTTTACAATCTTCTATAAAAAACATTGCAAATTTATTGTATTCACTAAGATTTTTTGAATCTTCTTTTAAATATTTCGTATTTTCAAAGAACATACTACTAACAACAGATAACATTGCTATTACAATGCATAATACAATTATAGTAATAATTAATGTTATTAAAGTTATTCCTTTTTCAGATTTCACAATAGAATCTCCTTTACATTTCTTTTATTTTTAATTTTTCTATTTGGTAATTTCTTTCTTCTTTTAAAAATGTATAATTTATCGTTATTTTTACTTTTTTTATTATATCTTGTTTTGTGGTATCATATTTATTATAATTTTCCACTTCTACTTTTCCTGTAAATCCATCAGGTAATTGATATTCTGTAGTAAGATCAGAATTCAAATTATCAGTAACTTCTTCATATGACATTTTGTCAATATTTTCTGCTATTCTTATTGCATAATATACTGCTACAGTATTATATCTTACCATATTACTATTTTTAGCTATTTGATAAAATAAGTTTCCAATAATTCCAACAAATAATGATAATATTATAATTGCTACAACAACATCTGTTGTTGTTACACCTCTATTAGCTTTTAGATTTACATTTTTCATACTATTCACCCACATGTTATAAAATTTACAATTATAAAACTTATAATGTTACTACATACTAAATAAAATCCAAAAGGTATATTTAAGTAATATGATTCTTTTGATTTTAAGTCTTTATTTTTTAATATTTTATTTCTTATTTGCATAATAGCAATTATTAGCAATGTTAGTATAACTGTAGCAACATATGTAATTTCTTTTGTAAAAACTGCCATAACCATACTTAATTCTAATATTTGTAATGTGTAATTGTCTTTTAACTCTTTCTTTAAGTATAAATTTTCTATAATTATAAATATGAATAGCATTAATAAATATATTGCATATCTATATATATTAGTTTTTTCTACTGTATATAGATATACTATATATGCTGTTACAACAATTATTTCATAAATAAGAACACTTTTAGTTATTGTCTTTTTTTCTTTATCTATTCCTGCTATTATAATCATTCCTATTATATAAAGGAATCCCAAAAGTAGATATACTAATTTATTTATTTCCAATGTTTTAAATGAAATATTTATAGACATAGTAAATAATAGAAATACTACTCCCGTTAATATTTCTAATAGCAAATAACGTATTCTTATTTTTTCTTTACAATATCTACATTTACCACCAAGAAAAATGTAACTAAAAATTGGAATCATATCCCAAAAAGAAAGTTTATGATTACATTTTGGACAATATGATCTTTCATGTGTAATATCTTGGTGTAATGGTATTCTATAGACTGCTAATGTAAAAAAACTACCAAATACTGTTCCAATTATGAAAATAAATAAATAAAAAATAACTTGTTCCATTTTTTTCCTTCATTTTATACTTTAATACAAAACATGAGGTTACCTAAATATAATGATTAATTTTACTAGGCAACCCCATATTTAGTTTTTTATAGCATACAATTATATTATAAAGTTTCCATATATTTTGATGCATTTGTTAATTGTTGATCTTCAACATTAGCTGCTGTTTTGTAATCGTTAGCACCTTTTTTTGCTTTGCTAACAATTCCGTTATCTCCTAATACAAGAGCTATTGATACTCCTGCTAAGATTATTAAAACGATGATTGTTACAACTAGTGCTACTAATGTAATACCTTTTTGTCCTTTTAACATAAAAAACTCCTCCTTTTTGTATAATGTTTTTGTATATATTTATTTAATTTATAAATATAACCTTAATTAAATTATTTCAGTTTACTAGTATTTGTTGTACTAGTATTTGTCTTTGTTCCATTCGCTGTGTTTTTACCTTGTTCACTATTAGTATTGGTCTTTAGTGTATTATTAGTTGTATTTGCATCTTCACTTGATGTTGAAGCAAATGGATTTTCTTTGCTTGGATTATAAGTTTTACTTTTTTTGTATATATTTAAGTCTGAACCTTCTATTGTATATACTTTATTTTCAACACTTAAAGTGTTTTGTACATTTTCTTCTAATTCATTTTTTATATTTTCTGGTACACTATAAGCTATCTTATTTGGTACCACTTTATTTATAGGATTGTAGTCATAAAATAAAATACCTAATACAAATAGAATTATTGCACATAGTAGCAAAACTATAATTATTTCTTTCAAAATTGATTTAATCATTTTTTACTCCTTTATTGGTTATTTTGCATACTTTTTGTTACACTATCTTTCATATTTTGTACCCCATTTGATATTGCATTTCTTCCAGCTTCTTGTGCTGTACTAGCAGATAATGTATTATTATTTGAGTTATCTGTTGTTGTATTATTAGTTGTTCTTTGAGTTGATTGTTGTACAGATTCATTTGAAGTATTACCTTCTATTGCTATATTTCTTACAGTAAATGTTGCTTGTAATATTTCATTTTGATAAGGTAATAATTTAAAATTTTCAATTACAAAATTTAATTCAGTATCATTTTCAAGCGAATATATATAATTTGTAATTCCTATATAAGAACCATCTACTGTAAATTTAAGATCATTTACATTATTTGCTCCTGTGCTACTGCTTACTATTTCAAATTTTAAATTTACACCCTCTTCTCTTGCGTGCATTCCTATTTTTGTCCACAAGAATTCTATAGCATAGCTTTTCTTTTGCATAGCTTGTAAAATTTCATCATCTGTGCTCATATTAGTATATTTTAAATATTCTTCTTTTTCTGTTTCTAATTTATTACTTGCTGTTTTTAGTTCTCCAATTTTTTTAGGATATTCTACATCAATTAAAGTATTTATATCTTCTATTTTAGCTTTTAATTTTGTATTTTCTTCCTCAATCTGTTTTACGCTTGAAATTTTTAATCCGAAAAATTCATTTCCTTTAGTTACTGTAAAATAAGTTAAAACAAGTAATAATATAGTAATAGTAATTATCAATATTTTTCTCATGGCAAGTCTCCTTCTATTACAACTTTAACAATTCCATCTTGTTTTACCCCAGATGTAGATACAACTGTACTTGGACTTAATATGCCATCTACAATTAGGCTTCCTTTAAAAAATCCTAATAAATCATAATCTTCAGACTGTGCATTAATTACAATGTGTGTTCCTGTTGTATTTTCTATTGATGTTAATGTTACACCTTTTGGTATAACATTCATTATTCTTGTTAAAAGCATTGGAATAACATTTTTGCTTTTTAAATTACTTGCAACTTCAGCACTATAACTTTTTAGCTTATTGGTCATACTTGTGTAATCAGTTGCTTTATTATTTAAAGTTTGAATATCTTTTGATATTAATTGTATTTGAGCTGTTGTATCTTCCTTAACGCTATCTACTTCTTCAATTTTTTTATTTGTTTCTGTATTTAAAAATATTGTTACACAAGAATATATTATAATAAAAGCTAAAATTCCAATTGTTGTTCTTAAGAGCCATTTTTCTGTTCTATCAAATTCTCCTTTTAAATCTAACGAAAAATTAAATTTAGATAGTGAATTTGATTTAGCTTTACTATTTGCTTTATCTTTATTTTTTGTTCCAACATCAATTTTCATCCACTCAGGTAACTTATCTAAGAAAGTTGGATTTTTAAAGTTTATAGTACCTATACCGTATCCCAAACCTTGCATAGCTAATGCAATTGCAGAATTAACTTCTATATAATCTTTTACATTAATTTTTACACTTTCTGGTATGAAATATGGTTTTAATATTTCACATTTTGCATCTTTAAAATATTCTTGGAAGTATAAATCTATGTTATTTATAATGCAACCTGTACCTGTTATATATATTTTATCTATTCTGTTTAGAGAATTATCAAAATTTTCTTTTATTTTTTGTACAATATTATATAGTGTTGGCATTATATCTTCTAAATATAAATTTTCTGTTCCATCTAATAATTCTTTTCCTTCCATTGTGTATATTGTTGTATTTTTGCAAATTTCATATGCTTTTGAAAAAGAATTTTCTTTTGTACTTATTGTGTCTAATATAGTTTTTACACTTTCTTCTATTGTATCTATTTCATATATTTTACTATCTATAATTGTTGTAATTGTAGTTTTTTCTTCCATATTTATTATAGCTACATTTTCTTTCTCTTTTAAATCAATTACATTAGTTATAGCCATAGGTAATGGAGTTAAATATGATATTGAATTTCCATCAAACTCTTGTAATCTCTTATTTATTTCTGTTTTGTTCACAGAAATATAAATAGCTTTTATTTTTTCAGCATCCTGCATATCTTGAACTAAAGCATATCTACTTTCTAAAGCATTTCTGTTATATCCTTTATCATAACAGTATGAATCAAACTCGGTTTCAATTGCTTTTTTCAAATCATTTTTATTTAGTAAATTAAAGAAATAAAAATATTGATATACCTCTTCTGATAAGTTAATACTAATTGGTGTCTTATAGCTAAATGTTTCTGAAATTATCTGATTTATTGTTGGTCCAATTTGATCATAAAATTTCATCCCAAAAGATTCTACTTTTAATATATCTCGTTCTTTTGTTACTTTTGCATATTTAATTAAATTACTTTCAATATATAAACCTAAGCAACTTGGCATGATAACTCCTTTATTTTTTTATATTTTACACTATTATATTTTACAAAAAGCGACAAAAAATACTTTTATTTTTATATTTTATTTTGTATTTTTTACATCTTTTTTCCTTATCAGTATAATTCTGCTAATATTTTATCTTTTTTTTGGTCAAAGTCAATAGTTTTAATATACTTGTAATTCAAATGTAATATTTTTGTAATATTTTGTTTTTTTGAATACAAAAAAAAATAAAGGAACATTGTTTTTCCTTTATTTTTCCGTATTTTTTATTTAATTATTCTTTAATTTATCTTATAAAACAGATTGCCAAAATAATAATTCCTAATACTACTCTATATATTGCAAATATTTTAAAACTACCTTTCTTTAAGTAATTTAGTAAAAATTTGATAACTAACATTCCAACTATAAAACTTGTTAAAACTCCAACAAAAAACGACAAATCAAAAACAAAATGTCTCATTTCATATAGTGCTGCAGCTGCTACAATAGGAGTTGATAATAAGAATGAATATTTAGCAACAGATTCTCTTTCTATTCCCATCTTTCTTCCAACAGTCATTGTTATTCCTGATCTAGAAACTCCTGGAAATGCTGCTGCAATTGCTTGCGAAACAGCAATTAATATAGATTGCTTTAATGTTATCTTTTCATATTTAATTGTAGATTTTGATTTTTTATCTACTATATATAAAATAATTCCCATCACTATTAATGCTATAGCTATAAGTACCATTTCTACATTTATTTCTGTTGTATTAAATGTTTGAGCTAACTTTTCTATAATATTATCTGAAACTTTATCTAATACTAAACTTAAAATTCCTGCTGGAATAGTGCTTATTACTATGTACCAAAAAATTTTACCATCTGTAGATTTTTCTTTTTTTACTAATTGTTTATATCCACCTTTTATTAGATTTATCCAATCTTTAAAAAAGAATACCAATATTGCAAATAATGTTCCTATATGTAATGCCACATCAAAAGATGGACTCATTTCTCCCCAATTAAATAGCCAAGGAAAAAGATTTAAGTGTGCTGAACTTGATATTGGTAATAACTCAGTTAATCCCTGCACAATTCCTAATATTATTGCTTGTATAATTGTCATTTTATTTACCTCTCTTATTTTTATTCTACTTTTGTATTTTTTATTTACCACAAAAACTAATGTTATATAAGATTTTATTATGTTTTTCTAATACTATTAAATTTTATTCATCAATGATATATTTTATTATAATTTTTATTATTCTCTCTCCTTTTCTTCATCCCTTTTAGTTTGAATAATCTTCATTACTTTTATATCATTATGATTTAAATTTCCCACTACCTCATAAGTATGTCTCAAATGTTTAATTGTTTGTTTTTCTTTTTTGGTAATTTTTACATTTTTCTTTTTAGTTTGTCTATTATTAGAAGGCTTATCTACTTTATATAAAATTAGTTTAAATATTAGTTCTTTTTTTATTCTATCATAAATTTCTGGGTTTTCACCAACAGCAACATTTAAATAATCTATTGCTTTTACTTCATCACCTTTTAACATTGCAATATATGCTAGATAAAAATATGCATCATCTTCCAACTCTTCATCTTGTAAACATTCTATAAAATAGTCTTCCGCTTCTTCTAATTCATTATATAATAATGCAATTTGTCCTAAATTATATTTTGCATTGTATAATAATGAATTTAATTCAGCTGCTTTTTCATAATACTCTTTTGCACTTTGAAAGTCATTTAGCATTGTATATACCATTCCCAAATTATAATATAGATCATAATTTTCTGGGTGATACTGAATGGCATCTAAATATATACTAACTGCTTCTTTAAATCTTTCTTGTTCTTGAAAAATATCACCTAATAAAAGTGTTGCTTCTTCCCATTCTGGTTTTTTTCTCAACAATTCTTGTAGTATTTTAATAGCTCCATTTTGTTTTCCAGTTTTATTAAATAGTTCTGCTATTTTATATTGAATTTTATCTTCGCTTGGTCTAATATTTGATGCTCTAATATATTCTTCTGTAGCTATTTCTAAATTGCCTTCTTTTTCATATACCTCTGCTAATAATTTATGACCATAAAAACTATATTTATCTTTTTCTACTAATTTTAATATTACATTTTTAGCTTTATCTTCTAATCCAAGTTTATTATATATTTTGTAGATAGATATGTATATTACTTCTGTAAGAGTTATTCCTTTTCTTTCTATTAAAATTATAATTATTGGCAATATAATAGAAAATATATAAGTTAATATAAGTACTATTATTGGAAGCTTTACATTTATAATTAAAGCAAAAAATCCAATTGCTATTCCTAATGCTTGTAGAGCTAATATGTATATGTAATTGGTATCATTCTTTTGTATCATTCTAAAGAATAAAAACAAAAACAAACCTAAAGCTATTACATTAAATAGGACTCTTTCTAACATATTTTTCTCCTTATTTTAAGAATTTTTTATTATAGTTATCTATAGATTCCTGTATAATTCTTTCAGCTTCTTCTCTTCCTTCTATTTTATCTACCATTGTTTGTTTTCCTTCTAGTTGTTTATATACTTCAAAAAAGTGTTTTATTTCACATGCTAGATGCTCTGGAACATCTTCTATATTTTTATAGCAATTTAAAAATGGATCATTTTTTGGTATTGCTATTATTTTTTCATCAAATTGATATCCGTCTATCATTTTTAATACCCCTATTGGATATACTTCAACCAATGCCATTGATACTATTTTTTCTTGGCAAAGTACTAATACATCTAATGGATCCTCATCACCTGCATAAGTTCTTGGTATAAAACCATAATTTGCAGGATAATGTGTAGATGTATATAATACTCTATCTAGTTTAAGCATCCCTGTTTCTTTATCTAACTCATATTTATTTCTTCCACCTTTTGAAATTTCAACAACTGCTACAAAATCATCCTTTTTTATTCTATCTGGATTGATGTCATGCCATATGTTCATTTTTTCTTCCTCCTTTAATTTTTTTCTTATATATTTTAGGCTATTTTTGTAAAAAAGTCCATAGATATTGCATATTTTTTTCAAAAAAACCATAAATTTCACTTATTTTTTTAAAATTATATTTAGCTTTTTTCCTTAATTAACTTTGTCATATAGAAATACAAAAAGCACTTATTTCATATTTAATAAATATAAAATAGTGCTTTTATTCAGTTCTTTTTTGTTTATTTATTTGTTTCCTTAAATTTCTACAAAGAGTATTAAACCCAACCTCTGATAAATATCCCATAGTTTTACTTGATAAAAATATATTCTGAATGGCATATTTATCCCATTGCTTTTCATTTGGATTTTTCTCATATTTTTTCATATACTCAATTAAGGCATTTATACTTTCAATATAATAATCTTTTTTATTTTCATTTTTTTCTGGTTTTATATTTGTTTTTATTATACATTTTTTATAGTATATTTTTCTGCCTTCATTTTTAGCTTTACAATAATTTAATTTACCTTTTAGTTGCATTACCATTTAACCCTATATAGTTCTGTTATATCTACATCTAAAGCCTTAGCTAATTGTATCATTACTAATAGACTTGGACCTTTTATGTTATTTTCTATATCATTAATATGAGTTGTTGATATACCACTTTTTTCAGATAATCTATTTAAGGTTACATTTTTTCTTTGTCTTACTTGTTTTAATAATATTTCTACATACATACTTTTTTCCCCATAGACTAATTATTTTTTATTATTTAAACACAGAATCAATCCGCTATGGCGGAAATTGGAAAAATATTACTAATTTTTATATTTCATTTACTTTTACATTTTTTCTTCTATGCTATTGCATAAGGAATTTGAATGGTTTAACTTATTAAAAATATTTTTACTTATTTGTTAATATTTATACTTTAAATTTTTACCATTCTTTTACATTTTATTGTTATTTAACATAATATTCTGTATGACGTTTTAAATTCCTTCTTTTCACATATATTTTTCTCCTTCACTCTATTTTTTATACATTTTTTAATTTTATTTGAAATTTTGAAAGTTTTTATATATTTTTTTAATTTTATGCTTGACAAATTATTATTCTTAGTATTATAATATGACTTGTCAGTTGCAAAACAGATATGCAGATGTGGCGGAACTGGCAGACGCACAGGACTTAAAATCCTGCGGTTGAATAAACCGTGCCGGTTCGATTCCGGCCATCTGCACCAAAAAAAGTAGTTTTTAAAACTACTTTTTTTATTATTTTATATTATCTTCTATAATCTATATTAACTCAGATTTACTATTGAAAATTTTATATAAAAACTCCCCAAGTAAACTACTATGGGGAGTTGAGTTTTATTAAGGAAATTAGTTAATTAAAAATCTAAAGGTTTAAAATGTGTTACCACTTCATCAATAGAAATTTCATCTTGATCTGTATACTTGTCATAAATATAATTAGTTTCACAAAAAGATTCTGGAATATTTTCTTTTCGTCTTCTTGTAACAAAGTTTAAAAATACTCCCATAAGTCCGCCTGATAATATAATGCCAATACATAGTAAAGTAAATGGCAATGTGCTCATTTAAATTCTCCTTTCAAAAATTCCTTAATAAAACGTTAGGAGTATCACTTATACTTTTTATTATTTTCCTCATCATTCCTTTTTGCATCTTTTATGAGTATAATAATACCTATCATAGATAAAAGTGCAATAGGAATATTTTTTGAATTACTTACAACTGAAGCTGTAAAAATTGCACAAAAAAGAAAAAATAATAAGATAAAATTCACTGACGATATAATTTTATCTGTTTTACTTGATAAGTTTGATTCCTCTGGTTTTCTTACAAATTGTTCAAGAGCTTTATCTTCATGTGGTTCTTTAGATAACCGCTCTTGTTCTTCTAACATCTGATTAAATTCTTCTTTTGACATTTCAAAAGCCGTTTTCTCTGTCTTGCTCTTATCATTCATAAAATTGACCTCCTATTCTTCCATTTGGAATTATAACGTTTGAATTATATCATAAAATATATTAAAGCGCTAGTATTTTACATAAAAATGTAGTATAATACAAGTGTAACCATTTTTAATGATTTTCCATGTTTGCATCTGCATCATGATTAATCGACAACAAATAATTTTAAGGAGGTAAAAAAATGGCTAACAACATCATCGCAATGGATTCTTTGAAAGAAGGGGCTGTTCGGGTATATAGTGGCATGATTGCCGTTTTCCCGCATTTCTCAAAGGAAGAAGTTCTTAACATTTCGGAACTGGTACCGAAGTTCAATGGTTGCTATGCAACGAACAACTCAACGGTCTGCTTTGTATCCGATAATGAGGTCTTCGTAATTCCGTACACTCGTATCACGATGCGTTCCCTTCATTCTGCTGGTTTCCGTGAGGAAAGTTTCTACGTTCCGTTTAGCAATTGGGATTATCCCAAGTCTGAGCAGTCTAAGTGGAACTCTCTCCTCAAAAAGGCTCATCAATCTCATCTCAAGGACTTCGTTGATGATTGTGTTTCTTACTGTGATGAACATCACATTGGCACTATCAGCGAAGAAACCCTGCAGAATTGCTTTGAGATGCCTTCTACTGGCGTCAAAGTAAAGCGTTTCAACTTTGAGGATTGCTATTATCCTATAATCAATTCCACCTTTTTCGACAGTTTCGTTGTTGACAGCATTGGTCACTTCTGCACCAATAATGGTAGAGTTGTATTTGTCTATCGCAACGGAAAAACCTATGTTGCAAAAGGGTACAAGATTTTGAACGAGTTGCGTGCTGCTAGGTACACAGAATCTGGTCTGTTTGTACCGTTCTCGAACGGTGAACAGATTCTGGACCCTACTCTTAATGCACGCTGGGAGTCCATTAAAAAGTAAGTTAGTTTCCCGTAACAAGAATTTCACGTTTTGGGCATTGGAGTCAGCTTTGGCTGACTCTTTTGTTTTTTATTATTAGAGAAAGAGATTTTGGACAAAAAAGGACTCTCCATAGTTATGGAGAATCCTTTTTTGTTTTTTATTGTTTTTCAGCTGATTCAGTAAGAAATATAGAAATGCCAATCTCTTTTGTAGAGACCTCTTTTCCATCTTCAAAACGAATAACCAAATCATAGACATTACCAACATAATGTCCATAGATACCACAAACCGTTCTTTTGTAAGTTTTTTCATCAATTTTTTGGTATACAACTGACTTAGGTTTGGGCAACTTATCTGCTGCTTCTTTTGCTTCTTCTTTAGTATCAAAAATCAAACGTCCATAGTCTTCGAAGCTGTATCTTTGGTATGTGTCTCCATACAAAACAGCATTAAAGTTTCTCTTTTTTTCATCAACATACAAAATTTTTGCATATGCTTCAAAAGCTTGCATACCATTCTTTGCTCCCCAGCAATCAACCACATATACAGTTTGCTTTACTTTGAAATCCCGTTTACCTTTTTCTGTCATAAGAAAACCTCCTTCTAAAAAATGTTGTCTTTTTAAGTATTTTGTTTTTGGGCGTTTTGAGTAAGCACCTAATTATCAGCATAAAAACTTTTGTCACATCCATAAATATGTGAATATTGCCTCTTTAGTTTTTCTTTCATATGTGTCCTCCTTCAATAGTTATTGTATTGCCTATGTTTTTATATGTTAGCTCCTCAAGGAGATTACAAAAATTAACATAAAAATTATATCACAATTGTATTAATTTGTCTATAATTATTCAATATTTTAAACCAACAACAATAATTTTATCTCAGTACTAATATTTACTTTTGCTCAAAATGTGCTATAATATTATTAACTTATTAACTTTTAAATTTAAGAAAGGGGTATCTTTTATGAGAAGACGGAACAAAATTTTAACAACTGCTCTTATTATAATACCAATTATTTGCATAATTATGATAATAATTGGTATACTCTTTAACAATGTAAAACTTGCTGTATATGTAATTTTTGCATTAATTTTAATTGCTGTTATCTCTAAAATTTGTATGACAATTATCAGCTTTTTCAAATCACATATAAATAAATAATTTAATACAATAAGTTTTACAAAATAGCAAATTAAAAGTAAAAAATACTTTCAAAAATAAACTCTCCTCATTAGACAAAAAAGTTTAATAAGGAGAGTTTATTATATATTAACTATTCATAGAATATTTTACATCTATAATTTAAATAACTTGCAAAAAATATAAAAACGTAGTATAATTATGTTAATTCTCTTTGAAAGGGGGATATATAAAATATGATGAAAGAAGGAATATCAATGATTTTTTTACCAGAAAGTATTGAAAGAACTTTGGAACGGTTAAAGGAGGCTTATAACAGGGACATAAAAAAACATAGGTCTTATTGTTCTTCTATTTCTGAGAACGGAAAAACTTACACGGGAACTGATACCGTAAAAATCGTTCTGAAACATTTTGAGGAATTTAAGGCAAGTTTGGAAAATGGAACCAGTGACCTTCTTGTTTGCAAAGAAGGAGAAGAAGATGAAGCAAAGATTCGTTTAATGCAGGCTGTTTTGGAGTGGTACAAACCACTATGGATGGAGGACGTCTATTTAGTGAAAAATGACGTTTATATCCAAAGAGGATTAAAAAAACGGATTAAAGAACTTTGCAGTAGACGCAATACTAAAAAAGAAGCTTTAAATCTTTTAGAATTCCTTAATGATGCCTATAAATCCAGCTGGGGTCAGGAAGATGAGCTTTACAAAGTCAGAGATTTTAGACTAGTAAAATCCAAAGAAGAATTTGAGAAAATTCTGGATAAATTTGATGGTGTGAAAGATCTTACTGCTATCAAATCTTCTATCGTAGACTATACCACCATTCGGGTAGCCTTAGTTCCTATGGATTTGACCACTATGTATAAAAAGAAAGGAATTTTTGAAGATTATCAGCAATTTTGTAAGAAACATCTTGGTGACACAAATTTTGACGATGCAATTAAGATGTTCAACTTATGGCATGATGTTAGAGAGACTGCAATTTATTACATCTATGCTCCAAAGGAAAAAAAATAATACTTATATCCCCAAGAAAGCACAACATACTGTTGTGCTTTCTTTAGATCTTTAGCAAAATATTTTAAAACATTTTACCAACGTTTTAGAAACTTATTTTTCAATATATCCTTCTATTGATTTAGAATACATATCTTCTGTTATAGACTTATATCTTTCTCCATCATAGTCATCTGTAAATCCATTATATGCTTTGTAAATATCTCCTGTTTCTGTATCATATACTCTCTCATACCCTAGTGTTGCATCACTTTGTTTCTGGCTCATTCTGTCATAAGCTGCATTTCTTGATTCCCAAGAAGACATTATACTATCTGATATTTGGTTGCAAATATTTCTTACACTTTGGAAAGTTTTCATAACCGCATCTTGTTGGCTATTGTATCCACTAATAAATGTATCTGTAAAGTCTAAAGATGAAACCATTTTATTTAAAGTTTCTTCCCAGTTTATAAATTCATCTTTTGGTGCTGTAATAAATATAGTATTGTATACATTTAAATAATATATATCTATTTGTTTTCCTGACATTATATTTTCATAAACATAGTATGGACCAGCATCATAAACATATGCAGTAAATAGTCCTTCCGCTTCTTTTCCCTGTTCATCTTTAAATGACGCTCTTAGTACATCTCCTCCAAAGGCTGAAGTTCCTACTTTTTCAATTGTAGTAAAGTCTGTTAGCGTTGGAAATGTAAATGTTGCTGTATTATTTAATGTTCCTAAATCATTAAATATCTTATAAAATCCTTCTGTTGTTTTTTCTTCTATTACAGAAGTTTTTGCAAACATTGAGTCCGGATAATATTTTTGTTGCCATGCTTTTGCTTCTTGAGATTTGTTGTACCCTTCTGTTTTCATATTAAAAAACATTTGATAAGTTGGATTTTCTGGATTATAAACTCTTATTGTATAATGAATATTATCTCCCAAAGTATCTACTTTCCAACCTTCTGGAACTTTCATTGTAAATAATCCATTATTATAATCTACTAAATTAATAGCTTTTGCTTCACTTTGTCTTATTTTTATTTGTTGCTTATTTGATGCGCCAGTGTCTTTATTTATCATTTCATTACCACCTTTAATATTTTTTACAACTATTCCAGCAATAATAAGAACTATTATAACAGCTATTATGCTTATAATCATTATCCTTTTATCTTTTTCCATCTTTACTCCTCCTCTAATACTTTCTTAGCATGTAATACTACTCTATATTTATTATTGTTAGCACATGTTGATAATGTTAAAATACTATCTTTTGAGGTTACTTCTACTCCAAAATCTTTAACACTTCTCTTTTTTATAGTTTCTATAAATTTTTCAAATTTATCTTCTGTTTTAAATTCTGTTTGAATATAGTATTCTTCATTTTCTATTTGATAAACAGAAAATACCTCATATATACTATTTTCGTTTTCAGTATTAAATATAATATTTCTATTTTCCTCATTATTATACCACTCAGGCAATAAAGCTTCTTTTAGCGTTGCAAACATTGAGCCATCTTTTCTATTATGTCCATACATTACTATGTTTTTATCTGTTCCATCAAATTTATTTTTGTAGTCTGCAAATGGCCAACCTGCTGAATTATAGCTTTTATCAAAGCTATGTGTTAAATAATAACTATTGTTACTTGTTTTTACTATTGGATATTCTATATTCGTATTATTAACTTTAATCCATGCCACAGTTTCATCATTTTGTTCTTTTAAAGAATTAAAATTTACAATATATTGTTTTTGTTCTTCATTTTCATCTTGTTGAATTGTTACTGTTTCACTTATTTGCTTAGTTACTTTTTTGCTATTTTGATTTTCCTTGTACCAATTATAAATTTTAATTCCCGAATATATTAATATTCCTATTAATATCACACAAATAATATTGATTATAATTATCTTTTTGCTTTTTTTCATTGATACTTTCCTTTCATATAATCTGCATTTATATATTATAGTATTTTGATTATAACATTTAATTAACTTTTTCGTCTACTAATTACGAATTTTTTACTAATTATTACGTTTGTATAATACAATCTATTAAAATTTAGTTTCACTATATATATTATAGGAGGTCTGGAAAAATTTCCTGCTATATAAAATACACAGGCAATTATTAATTTGCCTGCGTTTTTTGTCTTTCTTACATTTCTATTTTTTTCTAATTTTTATTGTTGTTACTAATCCCATTGTTGCTATTGTAAATAGTGCTATAACTGCTCCAATATTGTCTCCTGTTTTTGGATTATTTATCTTTTCTTCATTGTTAGAGGTATTGGTTTGTCCTCCTTCATTTTCAATATTTTCTGCTATTACACCATATTCACTTAAGTGAGTAGTTTCAAATACTAAATATCCTTCTTCAATTGTTGCTGGTAATGTTTCTTTTATTTCGCCATCTAAAATATATACTACTTCATATTTGTTATATCCTTTTAATTCTTCTGGTAATGCTATTTTTATTTTCATTTTTGTATCACTTATTTTTACAATATTGTCTCCATCTAGTACATTAATGTCTGCTATAAACTTAACATTTTTATTTGCTAATTCTGTATTTACTTCTACTTTTTGAATATCTAATTTATAGTTTTTGTTAATTTCATTTTCAAATTCAATATTAGCTTCTGTTTCTCCTGTACTTTCAATTTCTTTAACAGTTTCCTTAACAGGCTCTTCTTTTGTTCCTGCATTTTTAGTCCAAGAAGCATATAAAGTTATATTTTTATATCTCTCATAACCACTTTCTTCTTTTATTAAAGTATCTTTTTCAAATTCTGTAGCTCCTTCTTTATCCCAAAGTCTCCAATACATATATTTATAATTTTTTCCGCTTCCATCATTTTTAGAATTCCAACCATTAAAAGTGTATCCTTCTCTTACAGGTATATATGGTAAAAGTGACATAGCTGTTCCTGAATTTCCACCACCTAGATAATCATATTTATTAGACGCTTTACCATCAATAGTACCACCATTAGCATTTAAGATTAACACAATTCCGTCACCTTTAAAAGTATCTTGAGTATATGTAGCAGTTACTGTTATGCAATCACCATTAGCAAAATAGCTAGAATCAATAGAAGTTACAATTTTTCCATTTAAATCCCATCCCTTAAATGTGTATCCTTCTCTTACTGGTGTATATTTTGTTAAATCAACTGTTTTAAATTCAGTACTTTTACTTGTTAAATTTACAATGCTTTGCCCATTTACTTTACCTGCAAAAGCATCAAGTGTTAAATAATATGTGCCAGTTCCTTGTAATACTTTATCGGAAAATTTTGCATAAAGAGTCAATCCATTTGTATATGCTTCGCCTCCTATGTTACCACTCCAGCTAAAATCAGTTATTGCTATTTCTTCATTAGCTTTTTCGCCCGTAAAACTTCCCCAATATGAAAATTCAGTTCTACCATTGAAAGGTACCATTCCTTTTGTTAATTCAGATAATTTAATTGTTGTTTCTCCTTCTGCAACATCAAACCTTATAAGCTTTTGGCTTTCACCATCAATACTAAAATTTTCTTCATTGCTAGTTAGTATTAATGTATATTTGCCATCATCACTAATTGTTACAGCATTTACTTTGTTTGAAAAACTAAGCAGACATATGCTGACTAAAATAATTGCTAAAAATATCAAACATTTTTTAGTTTTCATTTTCTTTTCCCTCCTACTTTTATTTTTTATATTTGTCATTTTAGCATATAAAATATAAACTTTATAAATAATTGCCAATATTTTATTTCTTTTTTGGTAACTCATACTTTCCAATTTGCTTTTCCGCAAATTTGTAGTATAATGTAAAAAAATAATTCTTAGTTAGGAGATTTTTATTATGAATTTTAGTGAACAATTAAATGAATATATGTCACAAGTAGATTGTTCTGCAAAAGAACTATCAAACATTTCAGGGCTTTCACCTACTGTTATAAGTCGTTATCGTAATGGTGAAAGAACTCCTAGTATTAGAAGTACACAATTAAATTCATTAGTAGATGGTTTATATGAATTGGCTTTAGCTAAAAAAGTAAAATTATCAAAAGAGGAAATAAATAAAAGTTTTTCTACAATTCTAAATGATGTTCATATAGATTTAGACCAGCTTGTTAAAAATTTTAATGAACTTGTTTCTGTTTTTAATATAAATATAGCAGAGCTTTCTAGAAAAATAGGTTACAATTCTTCTTATCTTTCTAAAATTCGTACAGGTAACATATACCCTGCTAAACCTCAAATTTTTATAGATGAGGTAAGTAATTTTATTGTAAATAAATATAATTCAGAAGATGATAAAAAAGCTCTTTCTCTTCTTATAAATTGCAATGTAGAAAAATTAAATAATCAGTCTAATTATTATGAAAATTTAAAAAACTGGTTTTCTACTAATACATCTCCTAGCCATAATTATATTAACGACTTTTTAAATAATTTAGATACATTTGATTTAAACCAATATATAAAGGCTATACACTTTGATGAAATGAAAGTTCCTTTTGTGCCTTTTTATAAGTCTGGTTCAAGAAACTATTATGGAATAGAAGAAATGAAAAAAGGTGAACTAGATTTCTTTAAAGCTACTGTACTTTCAAAATCTAATGAACCTGTTTTTATGTGTAGTGATATGCCTATGGAAGATATGGCTAAAGACCTTGATTTCGGCAAAAAGTGGATGTTTGCTATTGCAATGACCTTAAAGAAAGGCTTACATTTAAACATAATTCACAATATAGATAGACCATTCAATGAAATGATGCTTGGACTAGAAAGTTGGATTCCAATTTATATGACAGGACAAGTTTCTCCTTATTACTTAAGTGGCTTTAAAGACAATGTTTATAGTCACATTAATTATACATCTGGCTTAGTAGCACTTACTGGCGAATGTATTAACGGATATCATGATAAAGGAAAATATTATTTAACAAGTTCAAAAACAGAAGTTGAATATTATAAAACAAAATCTGAACTACTATTAAATAAAGCCAAACCACTTATGGAAATTTATAGAACAGAAAACAAAAATGCTTTTAATGCATTTTTATCTTCAAGTTCAAAAACAAATGGAAATCGAAGAAGAATTTTATCTTCTTTGCCAATTCACACAATTTCTGACGAATTACTATTAAAAATATTAAAACGTACTAAAATTTCTGAAGAAGATACAAAAAATATAGTTTCTGCCGTAAAAGCTCAAAAAGAACTAATAGAAAATGTGCTACAAAATAATATATATGAAGATGAAATACATGAAATTTCTAAAGAAGATTTTGAAAAAAATGTACCTACACTTTCTCTTTCAGATAGTTTTTATGAAGGAAAAATTTATTATACATATGAAGAGTATTTAGAGCATTTAAAACAAACAAAAAAATATGGGAAATGTGTAGACAATTATAAATTAAATACAAACTACAATCACACATTTAAAAACATACAAGTTCTTATTTGCGAAAAAAATTGGGTTATGATTTCAAAAGATACCAGTCCTTCAATACACTTTGTAATACATCACCCTAAGCTTAGAGACGCAATAGAAAACTTTATTCCACCAGTTGTAGAATAATAATTTTTAAATTTGCTAGAATATAAAAAACAAGAATTTTTAGGCTACTAAAATTCTTGTTTTTTTATTTTATTCTTTATAAAATTTTCCTTGCCATAAATCTCTTGCTCTAAATCGTTTTTCAAATCCGTGCAATATCCACATTTTATGCTTATTCCAATATGGTGCTACTAATATATCTTTTGGAGCATCTCCTGAAATTCTGTGTATTATTAAATTTGGATTTAAGTGTACCATTATATCTATTAGAGTTTCTATGTAATCATCTAAATCTAATGCTTTATATTTCCCTTTTCTATACATATCTGCCAATACTGTATTTTCTACAACATATGTTGAGTGTATTTTTACTCCCTGCAATTTGTGTTTATTTATAAAATTAACTGTATCTTCTATGTCTTTTTTGGTTTCGTTTGGAAGTCCAACCATTATATGTGCCACAACATCTATATCATATTTGTTTAGTATTTCTACCGCTTCTGTAAATTGTTTAGATGTATAACCTCTGTTTATTAGTTTTCCAATTTCATCATTACTTGTTTGAAGCCCAAGCTCTACACATACATAATATTTTTCTTTATAACTTGCTAACAATTTTGCTACTTCTTCATTTATGCAATCTGGTCTTGTTCCTACTTCTAGTCCTACAATTCTATCATCTATTAATGCAGAATCATATTTTTGCTTTAAGTTTTCTACTGTATCATATGTATTTGTAAAGTTTTGAAAATACACTATGAATTTGTTAGCTCTCTTAGCTCTATATGTAGTAAAATAGTGTTTTACTTGTTCTTCTACACTTTCCTTGCAAGTAATTAGTTCTCCGGAACCTTGCTCACTACAGTATATGCATCCTCCATACCCTATTTTCCCATCTCTATTTGGACAAGTAAATCCACCATCTACACATATTTTTAAAGTTCTTTCTCCAAATTTTTCTTTCAAATATTCATTTAAATGTTTATATCTTTCCATATCTTCCATAATGCACTTATTATAATAAATATTTTTAAATTTATCAACAAATTACTAATAATATGTGGAAAACTCACAGATTTATTCCTGTGAGTTTTCTCTTTGTTCTACAATTGGATCTATTATGTTATACTTTCTTTCATAATCTTTTGTATCTGTGTATGCTTTATATACCTCAGATTTATTTTTCTTTAAAAAATTTATAATTGAATATACGTCAATCCATATTTGGTTAACTCCCTCTTTTTGACATTCATCAAATATAAGTTGCATTCCAAAATGTAAATGTGGAACATTTATATTATTTACATTTTCTTTTGCACTATATCCAGTCATTCCAAGGTATCCTATTACATCTCCTGCTTTTACTATCTTACCCTCACACATGTCTTTGGCATATGGATGGTCTTTTCTTAAATGTGCATAATAATAGTATCTTTTTCCGTCAAAACTTCTTATTCCAACTCTCCAACCTCCATACTGGTTCCAACCACATGCTTCTACTATTCCACTTTCTACCGCTATAATTGGTGTTCCTATAGAGCCCATTAAGTCATTTCCTAAATGGATTCTTTTATATCCATATGATCTTGCATTTCCAAAATCATCATAATGACTGAATCCATAATTTTTAGCAATTGGTAAAAATACTTTTATTCCATACTTTTCTTTATATATTTTATTTTGATTTTCATCTAGAGTTTCTATTTGGTAATTTCCTATAAATTCATCTAATATTGCTGTATATGCTTCTATATAGTAAGAATATAGTTTCATATCCTTTGTTATTTCATTCATGTTTTCGCCATTTTTTAGCCTTGCCACTATATCGTCTAAATCTTTTTGTTTAAATTGTTTAAAATTACCACCATATTTTGTAGCCAAATATGAAATAAGTTCAATCCAATTTAATTTTATTTCTTCATCTTTGTTATGCGAATTTATATCTAATTTTGAAGTTTTTTCTAGTACTTCTAATGGAACATTAAAATCCACCCATTTTATATATTTTTTCTCTTCTTGTTTTTGTTCCTCTGCAAAAGACTTAACTAAAAAAAACGATCCTATTATTACTATAATTGTTACTGACACAATTAATACAATAGAAAATTTTTTCATTTTTACCGCTTTAACAATCATTTTTTATCTCTCCTATTTTTAATATTTATTCTGTTTTTATAAAAAAATGCATTAAAGCAAAAAAAAAAGCGAACCTAAGCTTTTCTAACAAATGTAATAAGAAAATCTTAGGCTCGCAATATTTATCTTCTACAGAAATTTATCATACTATGATAAGTTTCCTATAATATAAAAAAGCGGAATAAATTCCGCCCTCAAAGAGCCTGATTAAGTTTAGGCTC
>USDF01000018.1 GCA_900553405.1 uncultured Clostridium sp.
AATCTTAAGTGAAATATGTGCATAATAAACCGGAAATTTATTATTGCCATTTATAATAATAAAAAAATATTAAAAAAGACTTGAAAATTATGTAAATTAGTAGTAAACTAGAAGAGTAACTAGTTAGTTTTGTTTTATTTTATGTCGTAAAGGAGTGGCTTTATGAAAAGGACAGATTTAGGAAAATTTCACGGCATGCAAATAGTAGCAGATGATGATGTAATAAGAACCAAAAACAAAGGAGTGCTTGAAGTTACTTCAGCATCCAACTTGGTTTACAGACAGTATGGTGAAAATATGAATGTCGAATCATCATTAGAAATTGACTTACTTGCAGGAATGAAACACGGTAAGATGACGGAGACCAATTGTGTCGGAGGTATACAGAGACAAATTGGTAAAGGATGGCATATTTTAATTAGTGAATCCGCAGTAAGAGCAATCAAGGAAGTAACTGAAAATTAAAAAAACGTCCAGTTTAGAAAATTCTAAACTGGATGTTTTTTTATAATTTGTAAAAAAGCTTTTAATAATCCACATCAAATGATATAATTGTGGAAAATTAATATAAAATAAATTGAAATTGGAGGAATTATGAAGTTTGAAAAATGTTGTGGATGTATTATTTTGAATGAAGGTAAAGTTTTATTAGTAAAACATAATGTTGGACATTGGGGATTTCCAAAAGGTCATATGGAGAAAGATGAAATAGAAATTCAAACTGCAATAAGAGAAGTAAAAGAAGAAACAAATGTAGATGTAAAAATTCAAGAAGAAAAAAGATATGTAGATGAGTATTATTCTAGTGAAGATACATTTAAGCAAGTAGTATATTTTTTAGCAACTTGTAAGAATATGAATACTCAAAAACAAGAAGCAGAAATTGCACAAATTGAGTGGGTGCCGATAGAAGAAGCCAAAAATAAAATAACATACGAAAATACAAAAAAGTTATTTAAACAGGTATTAGAAGATAATCATTTAAATAGACAAAATGAAAATTGTAGTTACCTAGGAAAAGTGCTAACAATAAAAATAGATAGACCACTAGGTAGTAAACATCCAAAACATGGTTTTATATATCCTGTAAATTATGGATATGTACCTAACACAGTAAGTGGAGATGGCGAAGAGTTAGACTGCTATGTTTTAGGAGTATTTGAACCACTTGAGAAATTTACAGGAGAATGTATTGCAATAATACATAGAACAAATGATAATGATGATAAGCTAATTATAGTTCCAGACGGAAGGAAATATACAAAAGAACAAATACAGGCATTAACTGAGTTTCAAGAACAATATTTTGAAAGTGAAATAATATTATAATTTAAGCATAAACAGATAAATCAAAAAGGAGAATAAAATGATAATATTTGGAATTGATATAAGAATATATTTTTTACTATTTATGATATATGCAATCTTAGGATGGTGTATGGAAGTAACATGCAAATTAATACAATATAAAAGATTTATAAATAGGGGATTTTTAATAGGGCCATATTGTCCAATATATGGATATGGAGCAATATTAATAACATTTTTACTAAAAAAATATACAGATGATCCAATAATATTATTTTTTATGGCAATAATAATTTGCGGAACACTAGAATATTTAACAAGTTATTTTATGGAAAAAATATTTAAAGCAAGATGGTGGGATTATAGCCAAAAGAAATTTAATATTAATGGAAGAGTTTGCTTAAATACGATAGTTCCATTTGGACTATTAGGATTATTTATAATGTATATTTCTAACCCATTTTTTATTAGTAAAATACAGCTATTACCAGAAATGTGGTTGAACATACTATTTTGGACACTTTTAATAATATATATTGTAGATAATATTGTATCTGGAATAGTAATTAGATATGTAAAAAAGACAGAAAAAATTGTAGGAAAAGACTTAGACAATACAGAAGAAATAACTAAAAAAGTAAAAGAAGTATTACAAAACAAATCTGTATTACACAGAAGATTATTAAATGCTTATCCTAGTTTAGAAGCAGTGAAGATTAAAATAAGAGAGAAAAAAGAAGAAATAAAAGAAAAAGTAGAAGAACAACGTGAGGAACTTACAAACAAAGTGGAACAACAAAAGAAAGAATTTGAGAATAAGGTAGGAAATCAAAAGAGAGAAATTGAAAATAAAGCACATGAAGTAGCTAAAAAAATAGAAGATAAAACGAAAAATAGAAAAGATGAAAAATAATGAGAATTGTATTAGCATCACAATTTCCAAGAAGAAAAGAACTAATGGAGTCAATAACAAAAAATCTTGAAAATAAATTATATGATCATTTAAAAAGTTTAGGTGTTATAGAATAAAATTAATTCACAGTCTTTTCATAAAATTGTTACTAAACTAATAAAAATTCATCAAGAAAAAGACATAATTAAATAGTACAATTTAAACAATGAAAGGAAGTGAATGCCTATAGGTAAATTAAAAATAATTTAAGCATGAGAGAAAAACACAATATAAAAATAAATATGAAAAACGCTATATATAAAATATATGGCGTTTTTTCATATTTATAAATAATATAATTTTTAAAAACACGATTGAAAAATTAAGTAAATAAATAATATATGTTTCGTGAAAAGTCAAAATAATTAGATAAAAGCTTTTCATAATCTATATCAAATGATATAATCATGAAAAATGAAATAAGAAATTAATTAAGTGGGGAAAAAATGAAAAGACTATTAAAAGAAATGATAAGAAGAAATGAAAAATATATATTAGGAATATTAATATGTGGTATAATATCATCTTTTTTTAGTGTGCAATTAACAAAGTTTATTATGCACATAATAGATGGAGTAATAACTACAAATGAACAAATACCTACTTTTATCTCAAGATTTTTTTATGAAGATACTATATATGCAAAAATTACAGTATTAGCAATCTTTATGATAAGTTTTATTATTATAATTGCCATTTCAAATTATATTAGAAATTATTTAACAACAAAAATGAGATTAGGTGTTAATCAAAACTTAAAAATGCTTCTAATAAATCATACTACATATTTAGAATATAATGAGTATGCAAAACAAGAACGTAGCCAAATATTGCAAAGAATTAGCACTGATTCTGCAAATATTTTAGATTTTGTGATGGACAAATATAATCTAATAGTAGATTCTGTTTTTATTCTTTTATTTTCAATGGCAGAAATGGTAAAAATAAATATTCTTGTTACAAGTGTTATAGGAATAATCATTTTAATAATAACAATTATGTCTGTGTGGTACTTTCAAAAAACAAAAAAAGTAGTTGGAAAAAATGTTAAATTGCATGAAGAACTAATAGAAAAAAATTTGAATGCAATATATAATCCTAAAATGATAAAATTATTTAACAGACAACAAAAAGAAATTGCAGATTTTAATAAAAATAACGAAGAATATTTAACAAATGATAAAAAAGCGATAGATTATTTAATATATTATGAATTAATTTCAGATGCAGTAAGAAATTTAAAAGATCCTGCTATCATTTTAATGGGAGGAATTTTATTTGCACTTGGAAAAATTAATATAGGAGCACTTATGGCATTTTTAACATATTCTAACAATGTATTAGAATATATACAACAAATAATATATGCGGTTGAAGGAATAAATGACTTTTTAGTGCCTTTGGAAAGAATAAGTAATTATTTACAACTAAAAGAAGAAAAAGTAGATAATAAAATATATCCAATAAATAAAATAGAATTAGAATTTAAAAATGTTAGTATTGTAGTACAAGATAAAGTAATTTTAAGAAATACATCATTTATATTAAAAGATGGAGAATCTATTTATTTAGTTGGTGATAATGGAAGCGGAAAGAGCATTATAATAAAAGCTTTATTAGGTTTTATTCCATATGAAGGAACTATTTTAATGGGAGGACAAGATATAAAAGAGTTAAATTTAGCAACTATAAGGGAATACGTAGGAGCAATATTCCAAGAACCTTTTATATTTTCAGACACTATTAGAAATAATATTGATATAAAATCAAGATATTCATTAAAGAGAATAAAAGAAGTTAGTAAAATTTGTGAAATAGATAGTGAAATAGAAAGTATGCAAGATGGATATAAAACTATATTAGGAGAAAGAGGAATAGATTTAAGTGGTGGACAAAAACAAAGAATATCTATAGCAAGAACTCTAATACAAGATAATAAGATATTAATATTTGATGACGTGTTAAGTAAGTTGGATAATTTAACAAAAGAGAGAATAAGAAATCACCTATCAGAATGGTATCCACATCAAATTAAAATATATATTACACAAGATATAAAGAAAATACCAAATAATGCAATAGTCTTTTTTAAAGAAAAAGAAAGTATAACTATTAGTTCACAAGAAGAATTAATTAATAAAAATGAAAGATATAGAAATATACTTCAAATGTATAGTAATGTAATAGGAGAATAACATGGAAAAAATAAAAGATATGTTTCATTATGGAAGTTTTGAAAGAAGAATTATATTTATGACTACGGAATCAGCAATTTCTGCTATTATTTGGCAGATTATAAATCAGTATTTATTATATTTTTCTTTTGATAATGGAATAGCAAGTGAAAATATACAATTTATTACTTTATATGCAATATTTTTACTTGTAAAAGTAATATTAAATGCAATAGAAGGAATTTATCATTGCATAATTAGGCATCATTTACAGAGAGATTTTTCTTATTATGCAAGAAAAGATATATTTGAAAATTTAATAAATGCAAAAGTTTCTTACTTTGATTCTAGTGATACAGGAGAATTACTAGAACTTTCTATGAATGACTCACAAAAGTTTGCTACTTTTTTTACACAAAATGGACAAGTAACTTTAAGACATATATTCACAATTATTGTTTGTATAGTTACATTATTATTTATGAATGTAAAGTTAGCAGGTATTTTAGTAGTTATATATATAATAGGATATTTAGGAATTTTTATATCTAATAAAAAAAGAATAAAATTGATAAAGAAAATAAGAGAAGCAGATATAGCAATAACAAAGTCTATAACTGAACAAATTAATGGATTAGAAATAATAAAGAATTTGAGAATAGAAGAAGAAAGAATAAAGACTTTGTCAAATATGATAGATAAATATAATAAGGAATCTAGAAATTTAGATAAGGTTATAAGAAATTATAAAATAGTATATGACTTACTTTCACTTTTAGCCTTAATGATTGTTGGTATATTTGGAGGATTAAATTTATCAGAAGGAATTATGACATATGGCGCGCTTATGGTATTTATAAATTCAACTAGTAGAATTACTAAAAGTGTAAATCATGCTATTAATCACACAGAAAGGTTATTTCGTGATTATATATCTTTCTTAAAAATATTAAAATTCAAAGAAGATGTTAAATTAGAAGAAGATGAAGGAAAAGAAGAGTTAAAAAGTGTTGAAAATATTGAATTAAGAAATATAGAATTTTCATATAGCGAAAATTCAAAAGTTTTAAAAGGAATAAATTTATTTGTAAATAAAAACGAAAAAATAGCAATAATAGGAAAAACGGGTTCAGGGAAAACTACTCTAGTAAATTTACTTTGCAGATTTTATGAATTAGAAAGCGGAGAAATTTTAATAAACGGAAAAGATTACAAAGATTATTCTTTAAGTACTTTCAGAGATAAAATTGGATATGTTATGCAAGATGTTATTATATTTAAAGGAAATGTATATGATAATATTAACTATGCAAATAAAAATATAAGTAATGAAGAAATAATTAAAATATGTAAAAAATTAAAATTACACGATAAAATAATGAGTCTAAAAGATGGATATGAAACGAACTTGAGTGAGAATAAAGATATATTATCACAAGGAGAAAAGCAAATGATAAATTTTGCTAGAATTATGGTAGAAAATCCAGAAATCATTATATTAGATGAAATAACGTCTTCGTTAAGTTATGAAAATGAAGAATTAGTAAAAAATGCAGTAAAAGAAGTAATGGAAGGTAGAATATGCTTTGTTATAGCACATAGATTATCTACTATAAAAAATTGTGATAAAATTTTATTAATGGAAGATGGAAAAATAGTAGAGCAAGGAAGTCATGAAGAGTTAATAGACAGAAAGGAAAAATACTATAATTTAGTAAATGCATAAAAACTATTAATTAAAACGAAAGTAAAATTTCAAACATTTTGTAATGTTTGGAATTCTACTTTCGTTTTTTCTTTTGTTCATAATTAGTTCATTTTCAAATTGTATAATAAGCAAAGTTGGGAATTGTATCAATAAAACCTCAAAATTAAATGGTTTGGTACAAAAACAAGAAAGGAGAAGAGATTATGCATAAAGTAGCAAAAGCAATATGCAAACACAGAAAATTAATTCTAATAATAGCACTTCTATTATTAATACCATCAATAATAGGAATGAAAGCAACTAGGATTAATTACGACATATTAGTATATCTTCCAGAAGACATTGAAACCATAAAAGGTGAAAATATACTATCAGAAGATTTTGATATGGGTGGATTCTCAGTAGTTTTACTAGAGGACATGAGTACAAAAGATATAGTTAAATTAGAGGAAAAAATAAGAAAAATAGATAATGTAGAAAAAGTAGTAAGTATAGCTGATGTATTAGGGTCAAATATCCCAGTAGAAATGCTACCAGATGATATAAAAGATAAAGCCTACAAAGATAATGAAACATTAATGTTAGTTACATTTAAAGAACAAATATCATCAGATGCAACAATGAATAGTGTAGAAGAATTAAGAAAAATAACAGATGAACATTGTAAAATAAGTGGTATGACAGCGACAGTATTAGACACAAGAAACTTATCAGATTCAGAAGTTGTAATTTATGTAATAATTGCTGTAATTCTATGCTTAATAGTACTAGAACTTGCATTAGATTCATATGTAGCCCCAGTATTATTACTATTAAATATAGGAATAGCAATACTTTATAACATGGGAACAAATATATTTATGGGTCAAATTTCATATATAACAAAGGCAATAAGTGCAGTACTTCAACTAGGAGTAACAATGGACTTTGCAATATTCCTATACCATAGTTATATGCAAGAAAAAGAAACAATAAAAGACAACAATGAAGCAATGGCAAATGCAATTTCTAAAACTTTTGTATCTGTATTAGGAAGTTCACTTACAACAATAGCAGGATTTTTAGCATTATGTAGTATGAATTTAACACTTGGAAAAGACATTGGTATAGTTATGGCAAAAGGTGTCTTATTAGGAGTTATTTCAGTAGTAACAATACTTCCTGCAATGATACTAGAATTAAATAATTTAATAGAAAAGACAAAACACAAAGAGATATTACCTAAATTTACTAAAATTAAAAACTTTGTAATGAAACACTACAAAGCAATAGTGGTAGCATTTTTAATTATTTTACCAATAGCATTTTATGGATATCAAAATACAAAAATATACTACAACCTAGATAAATCTTTACCTACAACATTAGATAGTGTAGTTGCAAATACAGAGCTAAAAGATAAATTTAATATGACATCTATGGAATTACTATTAGTAAACAAAGATATGCCAGATTATGAAGTAAATAAAATGGTAGAAGAAATAGAAAAAGTAGAAGGTATTGAATGGACATTAGATTATTCAAAGATTGGAAGTATGGGAGTACCAAAAGAAGCATTGCCAGAAGATATAGTAAGTATCTTCCAAAGTGATAAATACCAAATGATACTTATAAATTCAAAATATGAAATGGCAACAGATGAATTAAATGCACAAGTTGAAACAATAAATCAAATTATTAAAAAATACGATGAAAATGCAATACTTGCAGGTGAAGGACCTTTAATGAAGGACTTAGTAGAAATAAGTAACCATGACTTTAACAGTGTAAATACAGTATCAATAGCAATTATATTTGTAATAATGATAGTTGTATTAAAATCAATCTCATTACCTGTAATACTTATAGCCGTAATAGAATTTGCAATATTTATAAATATGGGAATTCCATATTATACAAATACAGTATTACCATTTATTGCTTCAATAGTAATTGGAACAATTCAATTAGGAGCAACAATAGATTATGCAATATTAATTACAACTAAATATATAACAGCAAGAAAAGAAGGAAAAGATAAGAAAGAAGCAATTGATGGAGCTTTAGGAACATCTATAGGTTCAATAATAGTTAGTGGATTATGCTTCTTTGGAGCAACATTTGGTGTAGGTGCATATTCAAAAATAGAAATGATAGGTTCTCTATGCACATTGATGTCAAGAGGTGCAATAGTAAGTATGGTATGCGTTATAGCAGTACTACCATCATTCTTAATGATATTTGATAAATTAATTTGTAAAACAACAATTGGAATGAGAAAAATAAATAATTAAAAAGAAAGGAAGTAAAAAACATGAGTGATAAAAAAATAATTTCAAAAATTACATCAGGTGTGTTATTAGGAACAATGCTTGTATACCAAGCACCAGTACTTGCTTTTACAAAAGATGAAACAGTATATTCTAAACTAGATGCAAGTGGAAATGCTTACAATACAATAGTAAGTGATCATATAAGAAATACTGAAAAAGAAAAGATAATTAATGATATAACAGATTTGTTAAATTTAAAAAATAATGGAGAGCAAGAGTATACTGCAGATGGCAATAAATTAGTATGGAATGCAGATGAGAGTGATATTTATTATCAAGGCGAATCTCAAAAAGAATTACCAATAAAATGTAGTATTAAATATGAATTAGATGGAAAAGAAGTATCTGCAAAAGAAATTGCAGGAAAATCTGGAAAAGTAAAAATTACGGTAGAATACACAAACAAAGACAAACATGTTGTAAAAATAAATGGAAAAAATGAAACATTATATACACCATTTGTTGTAGTGTGTGGAACAATTATAAATAATGAAAATAATAAGAATATAGAAATTACAAATGGTAAAATGATAGACAATGGAAATAAAACAACACTTATAGGAATTACATTACCAGGAATGCAAGAGAGCTTAGGAATATCTAAAGGAAAATTAGAAATTCCTAATAAATTAGAGATTACTATGGAAGCTTCAAATTTTGAAATGGAAAATATAGTAACATATGTTACACCAAAAATAATAGAATCAAGCGATTTAAATATGCTAAATGATATAGACGAAATATATAGTAAAGTAAATGAATTACAAAGTTCAAGCAAACAAATAGAAGATGGAGCAAATAAATTAAAAGATGGTTCAAGTCAATTAGTAGATGGAGTAAAAGAATTAAAAGACGGAACAAGTGCAGCATATAGCGGATCTAAAATGATTGAAAGTGCAGTTGAAAGTAGTACAAAAAGCTTACAATCAGATAAATCAGCAGCAGTAGATAGTAAAACATTGGCAGCAATTAAGAATCAAGCAGAATCATCAGCAACATTATCTGAAGAACAAAAGGCAGCAATTAAGACCCAAGCAGAAGCAGGAGCTGCATTAACAAAAGAACAAGAGGCAGCAATTAAAGCCCAAGCAGAAGCAGGAGCAGCACTAACAGAAGAACAAAAAGCAGCAATTAAAGCACAGGCAGAAGCAAATGCAGTATTAACAAAAGAACAAAAAGCAGCAATTAAGGCACAGGCAGAAGCATCTGCAACATTAACAGAAACACAAAAAACAGCAATCAAAAAACAAGCAACATTAACAGAGGCCAAAAAAACAGCAATAATAACAAGTGCTCAAAGTAAATATCCAGCAATATTAACAGAAGCAGAAAAACAATTAATAATATCAGTAGCACAAGAAACAGCGTATACATCAGCTATAGAAGCAGCACAAGCATCTGCAAAACAAGCAGCAGGAGAAACAGCAGTGCAAACGGCAGAAAAAATAGCAAAGCAAGTAGCAGGTGAAACAGCAGTGCAAGTAGCTATAAGCACAGCAAAACAAGCAGCAGGAACTACAGCAGTAGAAGTGGCAGGTCAAACAGCAAAACAAGCAGCAGGAGAAACAGCAGTGCAAGTAGCTGGAACAACAGCAAAACAAGTAGCAGGCCAAACAGCAACAACTACAGCTACACAAGTTGGAAACCAAGCAAAACAAAAATTTACAAACCAAGTAGTTTCTCAAATGAGTACATTAGGTGAATCTTTAGGGGAATTAGCAGATGGATTATCAACATTAGATAGTGGAGTAGAGAAATTATCTGTAGGAACAAACCAATTAGATTCAGGAATAACAGAACTAGCAGAAGGAATAACAAAATTTAATACAGAAGGAATAGATAAAATTTGCAATTATATAAATGGAGATTTAAAAGATATAACAACAAGAATAGATAAATTAGAAGAATTAGCAAATAACTACAATAACTTTACAATGTTAAATAATGGAGACGAAGGAAATGTAAAATTCATAATGATATCAGATGGAATAAAAAGTGAAGAAGACAGCAAAGAAAAGATGATTGTAGAAAATAGAGTTGAAGGTACAAAAGAAGAAAACTCAGAAAATAAAGATTAGATAAAAATGTCAATAGGGGTGTTCCTTATTGACATTTTTTTTGATATAATTTATTCATACAAAGTTCATATTCAATTAGTATAATAATTAAATAAAATAATGAAAAAATATATTAGTAATTCGGTAAATTTAAAAGATTATAAAACAAATAAAAACGTGAAATTAATAAAAAAATAGAAGACGGAGGAAATTATGTTTAACATTTTGGTTGTAGAAGATGATAAAAATTTAAGAAAATTAATTATAACTTGCTTAAAGAGAGAAAACTATAATACATACGAGGCAACAAATGGAGTAGAAGCATTAAATGTATTAGATGAACAATATATAGATTTAATAGTAACAGACATAATGATGCCACAAATGGATGGATATGAGCTAATAAGAGAATTAAGAGAGGCAAATTACTCAATGCCAATATTATTAGTAACAGCTAAAAGTACTTTGTCAGATAAAAAGGAAGGTTTCTTATTAGGAGCAGACGATTATATGGTAAAGCCAATAGATGTAGAAGAGTTGCCATTAAGAGTAAAGGCATTATTAAAAAGATCAAAGCAAGCAAGTGAAAAAAGAATAGAAATAGGAAAACTTGTAATAGACTATAATAAGTTATCAGTTACAAGGGATGGAAAAGAATATCAACTAGCACAAAAAGAATTTTATTTGTTATATAAACTAGTAAGTACTCCAGACACAATTTTAACAAGGCAAGAATTAATAGAGGAAGTCTGGGGACTAGATAGTGAGTCTGATTTTAGAACAGTTGATGTTCATATAAAAAGATTAAGAGAAAAATTATATGATGTAGATGAAATAGAAATTGAAACAATTAGAGGGATAGGTTATAAATTAGTAATAAAAGGTGAAAATAAATGTTTAAAAAAATAGTACAAAAAATATTTGGAAAAAGAAATTCAATGCAAAGAAGTTTAATGAGAAGTTTTATTATAGCATTAGTGCTAGTAGCAATACTAACAGTAATAGAATTTTCAGTACTTGTAGTACCAACAATGCAAGATAAATTAATAGAAATAAATATTCACGACAAAGAACAAATAGATAGTCTTATATACATAACAAGAAAAATTTGTGGATTTGCAATACTAAATATAGTAATTATAAGTGCTGTATTAGTAAGAATAAATTTAAAAAATATATTTAGGCCAATAGAGCAAATAAACGAGGCAACTAAAAAAGTGGCTTTAGGTGAATATGATATAGAACTAGAAACAAAAAGAGAAGATGAGATAGGTGAATTAACAAACAATTTCAATAAAATGACACGTGGTTTAAAAAGTACAGAAAATTTACAAAAAGAATTTATAAATAACGTATCACACGAAATCAAAACTCCGGTATCTTCAATAGAGGGATTTGCAAAATTTTTAAAAGATAAAAATTTAACAGATGAAGAAAGAGAAGAATATGCAAATATAATTATAGAAGAAGCAAAAAGATTAGAAAACTTAACAGGAAAAATCTTAAAATTAAGCAAATTGAATAATCAAGAAATAATTACAAATAAACAAGAAATAGAAGTGGCAGAACAAATAAGAAAGGCCATAAGTTTATTAGAGCCAAAGTGGTCTAAAAAAGATATAAAAATAAATGTAAGTTTAGAAGAAAAAACATTTCTAGGTGATGAAGACCTAATATTCCAAGTATGGGTAAATATAATAGATAATGCTATAAAATTCTCAAATGAAGGAGAGAGTATAGACATAAAAGTATACGAAAAAGATAGCAACATTAATGTAGAAATAAAAGACCACGGAATTGGAATGAAGGAAGAAGAGTTAGAAAAAGTATATGATAGATTTTATCAAATAGATAGGTCACACTCAAAAGAAGGAAGTGGACTTGGACTTGCAATAGTAAAAAGAATAGTAGAATTATCTGAAGGAAAAATAGAGATTAAAAGTAAAGAAAATAAAGGAACAACAGTTATTGTAAAATTACCAGTAACTAGCGAAAAAAATAATAAAATAATCATAAAATAGTACCAAAAGTACCAAAGGGGACGTTTCTAAAAGGTTAATCTGTCCCTTTTTGATAATGTTTTAATTAAAGATAATATAATAATGACGCAAAAGGGAAAGTACCTAATGCGTCATTTTTAATATTTCATGTTTTTTCTCATATAATTCTTTTGCAACTTCAGGATTATGAGGTCCTGTAAAATCTTTAATTGGTGCAAATTCATCTTCTACTTCTACTTGCAATAATTCAATGTCATTAAACAAAGAAAAGGCATCAAAAATGAAAGTTTCAAATTTAAAAGTATTAGGTGTTTCTGGTACCTGTTTCATTCCTTCATCATTTATAAAAGTATTTTTCTTGAAAGCTCTGTGATAAGGTAATTTAGTATTGCAAATTTTGTCAATAGCAGAAACATGAAATAGATGTGCCAACATATTCATTTGCCTATACAAATATTTTCCATCAACATTTTTAGCATCCTTCATAATATCTGTTAAGTGACAACTATTTATAATAGCAGGCTTACCATTTTTTCTAGCAAATATCCAATCTTTATCATCGACATTTTCTTTAAATAATGTTTTTGAAGCTATTAATTTATTATTGTGAATTGTCAAACCTAAAAATAAGGGATCAACAATTTCTAAAATGACATTATCTACACCACTAAATGAAAGCCATTCTATTTTCTTATTATAAATATCTTCTAAAATGCCATCAGTTTTTATAGAATTGAAAACATCGCCATTTCCATTAGATGCTTCTTTAATTTTATAAAGTTCTTCTAAAATCAAATTACAGTTTATATCTACTAAAGGAAGTTGAGATTGCTTGAAAAATTTTATATATTCTTTAGGGTAACCAAAGTAATTTTTTTCTTCAAAAAAATCTTTAGTAGCCTGATCATTATAAATACTGGTCATAATATACCAAGGAATAATTACATTATATTTTTTACAAGCCTCTTTTAGCATATCACATAGAATTTCAAAAAGAGATTTTTTAGGGATAATATCTAATTCAAAAGTGCCTTTTGGTCCTTTATATCCAAGTCGAGTGCCTTGGCCACCAGCCATTGTTACAACAGCAAATTTCCCATTTTTAATTGTTTCTTCACCAATATTCTTATATATAACAGCATCTTCTTTAGGAAGTTTATTTTTTATGAAATAAGGTAAAGGCTCAATTAAATTATGAGGAATTACTTCATCTACTTTAGAAGCCTCATATAAGTTAAAAATTTGTTCAAAGTTAATATTACAAATTTGATTAACTAAAAACTCTTTTTCTTCATTATTCAATTCATCATAAAAAGCAAGTAAGTGTTCTTGATGATACTTTTTCAAGATTTCTTTTGCTTTTTCTAAATTTTGTACCATAAACATCTAATCCTTTTATATATCATATACAACAAACCTCAAATTAGTGATTTGCTGTCCTCAAAGATTGAATAATAATTTCTTTATTAGGCATATCAGAATCTTTTAAATATTCAATTTCTTTTTCTATATTGTAAGGAAGACGAACTAAAGTAAAACAAATAGAAGAAAGTTTTTTAGAGTCAAGTTCACCTTCTAATATCATGTAAGAAGCCATAGTCGAAAATTTAGAAGTTTCATCTTCTTCACCTTCATTAGACATCTCGACAGGAACACCAACACTTCCAACATTAAAAATAGTTTTATTTTTAAATCTAAAAATACTAGGTGTATGTAGATGACCATAACCTATTACATCAGGAATTGGATCATTCTTAGTCTTACCAAGAAACTCAGTATTTTTAAATAAATCTTCAGGATTACTAATAATTTTATTAAAGTAAATTGTATCTGAATTTGGATACATTGGGTTAAAAATATGTTCTAAACTAAATGGAGAAGCATGAAATAGACGTATTAAATGTCCACTTAAATAGAATTCATAAGAAACAGGGCAATTATAAAGGAATTTAGCTCTTTCTTCTCCAATTCGGTCTCTAGTCCAAAATCTGCCATATTCAATTCCAGGTCTACAAATAATTTCATCACAATTACCTAAGAGAATGACTTCACATTTTTTACGCAATAAATCTATAACTTTGTCCGGATTTGCACACTTAATAACGCTATCTCCAAGACAAAAAATCTTTTTGATACCTCTTCTTTCAATATCACTTAAGACTGCTCTTAGAGCAGTTAAATTACCATGTACATCAGACAAAATTGCAATTCTTTCCATAATTTTCTCCTTTTACTGAAGATAATTATATAATAAAAAAATATTATTTACAATAAATTACCATAATAATCTAGTAAAAAATTATTCTGTAATTGGATTTAAGTAAAAGAGGATAGCAATAGAATAAAATGAATAATGATATATATATTAAAAAATAGTATTTTAATTAAAAAGCTTAATAAGAATTGAAAAAGTAAAAATATCAAAAGCCCTTCATAAATTTGAAGGGCTTTTGGGTTTAGTCTCTATTAATAATAGAGCTAATGTACTGCTGCGATGAAGAATTAATTTGTGAAAAAGACCAAATGCCTTTTTCTTTATCCTTTGTACATCCAAGTTTATTAAGGATGTCAATAGTGGATGCATTAATTATCTTCATGATTTCAGGATCAGCATCATAAGGATGAACGGCCATATAAACTATAGGCCTAAAATCATAAGTACGGTGCGGATCCATTGTAAGCCAAATCATACCTCCAACAACAATATCTTCCAAAAGCCTACTATTCCTAGTAGGATCAAGTAACCTGGGGTCAACTACATCAAAAGCCATTCTGACATATTCATGCTGATCCTCGTAATTGGAATCGTAATTGTACCGGATTTGGCCTATTAGAGTACGTGAACTTTTCTCAATAATATCAAGAAAAATTGATGGGACATCTCCTTTTCTGTCGATAGTAGAAACTCTAAAGAAAACCTTACCACAATGTTGAAGCATAATAGATATCTCCTTTCAAATAAATAAATGTTTATTTGTAACTCAAATATAATATCAAATATTATGTAAAATGTCAATAAATTTCTTAAAAAAATAGTACATCCTAAAAAACAGAATGCAAAAGAATAGGTGTAATTTATAATAAAAGTACAAAAATGCTTGTATTATGTTAAATGCTATGCTATACTAATTAGCAGTAACATGTCAGTTAAAATAATTTATTGAAGGAGGACACTATGAAACAGTACACATTACAAAGTTATTTTAAGAGTCTATGCAATAGCTTTTATATTGCATATGTAGAAGTAAAACGGTTAGAAAGAGAACTGAAAGAAGCAGATTCAACAGTTGAAAAAGAAAACTTGGAAAATGTAAAAGAAGTATTGAAAATAATGAAAGATACTGAAAGTCCAATTCATAAGTACATTAACTTTAAATCCACAGAGCCAGAGCTGGAGGCAGAAAAAGTAAGACTAGAACAAATTATTCATCAAAAAGATGAAAAAAGAAAAAATATGAACGAAGAAAATTCGTTTTGGTCTGAATGGATGTGGCATTTAGAAAATGAAATTTGGAGAGTTTTATTGAAGATAGAGAGGATGGAGAAAACAATCATTGTTACTTCAAAAGAGGAAGTATATGCACTCATGTTTGTCTATCGCAGTGAAGGATTAATACCCATATTAAATACCAAAGAACAATATTTAGAATCTTTCCCAAAGAGCGATAAAGTCTGTTGCGACTTTTTAAAAATCTATTTGACTGAAAATGAAGAAAAAATGAAAAAATTCTGCGAAGAAAATGTCTAACCTAAAACACCATTTGCATTTAAATAAGTGCAAATGGTGTTTTCATGTGCACTCCATTGGGGACGTTTCCTTTTGGTTAATCTGTCCCTTTTGGTGTGTCTAACTAAAAGTTCTTAATATATCAAAATTTTAAATCAGATTTAACAAGACCTTTGAATAAGGCGACAATTATAAAATAAAAAACAACAAATAATAGGATTTGTGTAATTAACTCAAAAATAGAATTGCAGTAAAAATTTCTAACAATAAGATTTAATAAGATAATGGCTAATCCAGGTTTAAAAATCCAATTAACAAAATCAATTTTAACTTTAGTTTCTTTTATTAATAATCCTAAACTAACAAGACCATTAAAAATTTCACTTACAAATAAAACAATAATATATCCTTTAATTCCTTGTATAGGAAGTAAAAAATAAATTAAAGTAACACTAGTTAATAAGTCTAAAATATTAATTACCATAACAGAAACTTGTTTATCAAGTCCTTTTAAAATTCCATCAACAATATTATCTACATACATAAGAACAATTAAAGGAGATAAAACTTTTATAAAAATACAGGCACTTTCCTCATTATAAATATAAAAAGAAAGTTCATCTGAGAAACACCAAAAAATCCCCATAATTAGAAAAGAAAAAATAAAGCAAAATTTTAAAATTTTACAAATAGCAAAGTTAATTTTTTCATAATTTCTTTTAGCATTTAAATAAGAAAATTCAGGTATAAGAAGCATACTAAAAGAAGAAATAAAAGTACAAGGAAACATTATAAGAGGCATAGCCATACCATTTACAATGCCGTATTTAGACAAAGCGTTTTCGCAAGAAAGACCAGATTTTTCTAAACGAGTAGGTATCAAAATTTGTTTTAAAGTAGAAAGTCCAGATCTAATATATGAAGTAAAAGCAATAGGAAGAGTTATCTTTAAAATTTGTTTAGTAAATGAATTGTTTTTTGATGTCATAGAAGTATTATTTCTAAAATCTCTCTTATAAAAAATAAAAAGAGCAAAGAAAGATAATGCCTCTGAAATACAACTACCTAAAACAAGGCAAATACATGCTGTTTCAATAGTAGAAGCCGTAAAAATATTCATAAAAAATACAATTAAACCTATTTTTAAGACTTGTTCAAAAACTTGGCAAAAAGCAGTTTTTTTAACATAGCGAATAGCAGAAAAATATCCATTAATGCTAGAACTCATAGCCAAAAAAGGAAGACTTATTCCCATAATTTGAAGGCAAATTGAACTAACTTTTCCATGTAACCAATAATTAGAAATTAAAGGGGCAAGGAAAAATAAAAGCAAAAAAGAAGCAAAGCCAGTAATAAAACTATATATCACACATTTTTTAACAGCATTTTTTATATGCTTATCATTACCAAAAGCAAGTTGCTCTGAAACAATTCTAGAAGTAGCAAGGTGAATACCAGAACTTGCAAAAGTAACAAAAAGCATATAAACAGACATAATTAAAGAATAGACACCAACTGCTTCACTTCCTATTTTATTAGAAATATATATACCAAAAAACATACCAATACTTCTTAAAACTAAAGAAGTAATAGTAAGCAAAATACCATTAAATAAAAATAATTTAACTTTTCTCAAAAAACCACCTAGCTAATTTTATGAATCAAAAATTAAAAAATGACGGATTTTTTTACTGTTTTTTGCTCCGTCCACAAAAACAGTAATAATAGATATGTGCAATCACCAAAATCACTTTATTTTTATAAAATATATAAATTATAAAAAAGAGGTGAGAGTATGAAAAATATTAGGAAAATGATTATCAGTTTTCTTGTAGTAGTTACAATGCCAATGTACATATTGATAGCACCAGTTTATGCGTTTGGACCATCAAGTTCTAATATATATGATGGTATTGATGTAAGTGGATGGCAAGGAAATATAGATTATAGTGAGGTAGCAAGTAGTGGAATTGAAATTGTATATATGAAAGCAAGTGAAGGAACAAGTTTTGTTGACCCATATTTTAATCAAAATTATACAAATGCAAAAGCAAATGGGTTAAAAGTAGGATTTTATCATTATTTAACTGCAAGGAGTAACTCGGAGGCAGTAGCAGAAGCTAACTTTTTTGTTTCAACTATTTCTGGTATGATACCAGATTGCAGACTAGCTATGGATTTTGAAAGTTTTGGTAGCTTAAGTGCAGAAGAAATTAACGAAATAGGGTTAACATTCATGCAAACCGTAGAAAGTTTAAGTGGCAAAGAGATGGTTATTTATAGTGATACAAGCAATGCTTCAAATATATTTGGAGGAGGTCTTACAAACTATCCGTTATGGGTAGCACAATATGAGGTAGAAGAACCTACACCAAATGGAAATTGGGATAGTTGGGTAGGATGGCAATATACAGATGCAGGAGAAATATCTGGAATAAATGGATATGTAGATAGAGATAGATTTACAGATGGAATACTTTTAAATGAAAATTCAGAGGTTCCATTGCCAGATAATACAAATAAACCATCAGCAGGAGGAACAACAACTATAACAATACAAAGAGGTCAAACATTAAGTGGAATTGCATTGGAATACAACACAACTGTGCAAATACTTGTAGAATTAAATAATATAGCAAATCCAAATTTAATTTATGCAGGTTCAACGCTAATACTGCCAAGTGGAGAGACTCCAATAGATACAGATGGAAACTCAACTTCAGGTCAGACAATTTATGTTGTTCAAAGGGGAGATACTTTAAATAAAATAGCAACAGAGTTTGGAACAACAGCAAGAGCAATAGCAGTGGAAAACAATATTAGAAATATAAATTTAATATATGTTGGCCAAAGACTAATAATTCCTACTAATAGATATGACCTAAATCATACACTATATAAAATACAATGGGGAGATACACTATGGTCAATTTCAAGAAGATATGGAGTGCCAATTGCAACAATAGTAAGACTAAATAGAATTCAAAATCCAAATTTAATATATGCTGGAAGTACAATTAGAATATAGCAAGCACAAAACGACATATAACGACATAAAATATAATATATAACATGAAAGTAGGTGCAATATGAAAGAAGTATTAAAAGTTAAAAATATATCAAAGATATATCAAGCAGAAAATGGCGAAGTTGAAGCGGTAAGAGATGTTAGTTTTAGTGTTGAAGAGGGCGAATTTGTTAGTTTAATTGGACCGAGTGGATGTGGCAAGTCTACTGTGCTTTCTATTATTGCAGGGCTAGAAGAAAAGACCTCAGGAGATATTGAAATAGACGGACAGATAGGCTATATGCTTCAAAAAGATAGCTTGCTTGAATGGCTTACAATTTATAAAAATGTGTTATTTGGATTAGAAATTAAAAACATAAAAACCACAGAGAATGTAAAATATGTGGAAAACTTACTTAAGAAATACAATTTATATGAATTTAAAGACAAATATCCAAATCAATTATCTGGAGGAATGAGGCAAAGGGCAGCTTTAATTAGAACTTTAGCAATAAAACCAAAAATATTATTATTAGACGAGGCATTTTCAGCTTTAGATTATCAAACAAGAATAATGGTTACCAAAGATATTTATGATATTTTGAAAAACGAGCATATTACGGCACTAATTGTAACACATGATATTTCAGAAGCAATAAGTATGTCAGACAGAGTAATTGTATTATCTAATAGACCTGCTGTTGTTAAAGAAATTCATACAATAGACTTTGAAATGGAAAATAGAACACCATTAAATTGTAGAGAAAGTCCAAAGTTTAGTAAATACTTTGATACTATATGGAAAGGACTGAATGTACATGAATAAAGAAAAAACAATGTCAAATGACAGAAGAAAATACCTAAAAAGAAACAAAAGAGAAAAAATTGTTATAAAAATAGTCCAATTTAGCATAGTTATTGGATTAATAGTATTGTGGGAAGTCCTAGCTAATAAAGGAATTATAGATAGTTTTATTATGAGCCAGCCTAGTAGAATACTAAAAACTTTTCTAAATCTATCACAAAATAATTTGCTAGAACATTTAAAAGTAACTTGTTTAGAAACATTAATAGGTTTCTTACTAGGAACATTTTTAGGGGCAATTATAGCAATACTTTTATGGTGGTCTAAATTTTTATCTAAAGTTTCAGAACCATTTTTAGTAGTATTAAATAGTTTGCCAAAAGTAGCTCTTCGGACCAGTAATTATTATATGGGTAGGAGCGGGAATGCCAGCAATAATTGTAATGGCACTTGCAATATCTTTGATAGTAACAATTTTAGAAATATTAAATGGCTTTTTAAATACAGACAAAGAATTAATAAAAATGGCTCAAACGTTTCATGCCAATAAATTTCAAGTACTAACAAGAATAATAATACCTGCAAATAAACATACATTTTTTAACTCATTAAAGGTAAACATAGGATTATCTTTAGTAGGTGTAATAACAGGGGAATTTTTAGTATCAAAAGCAGGACTTGGATATTTAATAGTATATGGAGGGCAAGTATTCCAATTAGATTTAGTAATGACAAGTGTTATAATACTTGCAGTTGTGGCATATTTAATGTATCAAGCAGTAGTAATTCTTGAAAAAATATTTGTAAAAAGATAAAATTTCAAAGGACAAAAGAGACCCGTCCCCAATTGTCCGTAAAAAAGGAGATTCCAAATCGGAATCTCCTTTTAAAGATTACATACCTTCTACGTTTAGCTCTTCTGTTCCTTTAAGAACAAACTTACCATTTTGAATGATAGGAATACTTTCTTTTCCAATTGCCACAATGTCACCTAATTCATAGTATGGAATTGTAATATCTGTGTGGCAACCAAAGTAAGAGTTTTCATCTCTCTTAATAGAAACTTCATTATCTTTAGCGATAACTTCTTTTCCATCAGGATTAAATACTTTTGTATCCTCATCCATAGAATAGCAAGTGTCTCCAAATGCAAAGTGTGGTCCAGTTTTTTCTGCAATAAGAATATCAAGCTTGTCATTAATTTTGTACTTGTTTCCCATCACATATGCAAGAGTATTAGTACCGATTGCAAATTCGCCC
The DNA here is from genome assembly GCA_900553405.1 of uncultured Clostridium sp. Taxonomy (GTDB): domain Bacteria; phylum Bacillota; class Clostridia; order TANB77; family CAG-508; genus UMGS1663. Next base: position 21,311 of record USDF01000018.1, read on the forward strand.
ATAGGTAAAGTAGGGTGGTCAAAAAGTAAATGCTCATTAATGTATTCATCATTTTCTTTTTTAGTAGGATAGTTGTTACAACTATATTCTTTTATAAAACCGTCTTCTATTTTAAGCATTAAGTCTACAAACTTCCAGCCATTAAGGTAAATTTCAGATACATGAAGAGTTCCGTTAGTGCCTTTTAATACAGGGCTAGTAAATACTTCACCGACTGGCACATTTACATCAGCAGTACAATTTTCAAATTTTGACTCTTTAGTAGGGTCATTTAACTTAGCAAGGCAAATTGTTAGATCTGTTTTATTAGCGCCTTTTCCAGTTACATGGACTGAATCAGAAGAATCAAGAACATCAATTATACTTTGGTGAATTTTCTCGTACTTGTCATTGTCCAGAGTATTAATAACGATGGTATCATCGAAAATTTTTTCAAAATCTTTACCAATCTCAGGGCAAGGATATGAAATGATAGTAAAAGAAGTATCTTTTCGCATTCCATTCATATAAAGGACAGAGTATTTTGAAGAAAAACTGCTATTTAGTTTGGCTAAATTAGCATCTTTTACAAATACTTCTGAACCATTTTGTGGAACAAAACGATTTTCACCAAAACTTTCAATGTAAATAGAACCTGCACATTTAGCAAGGGCATCAGAATGTTTTTTCAAGTCTGCCTCAAAACAAGAAAGATAATTTTTTACATATTCATCTGTAAGGTAAAAATTATAGTCATATCTATGATTATAGGATAACTGCTTATCAAAATCAGAATTATCCATTAATCTAAGAACGACACTAAATTTACCATCCAAAAGAACACAAATTTCTTTGACAACTTTTTCAAAACCTATAGGGAAAAATAGACAAACATAGTCTTTCTTACTGATGTCTACGCCACCTTTACCCATTTTGTTAAATCCCCTTATGAAAGAATTAATTGTGCATTCAGCAATTTCGGTAATTTTTGAATCATCTAACTTATTAAAATAATCAACTATTTGCATATGATTTTTAGTAATGTTATATCCATAATAGTACAAATAGTTGTAAGTGTTTAAGTTAGATTCAAAGATAATTCTTCGAATGCAATTGTTAACTAAAATTCGGCTTTGAATAGTTTTACCTGTTGACCAAGACACATCACTATAAAACTTTAGTATGACTTTCTTTAAAGAATCTAATGAGTCTTCAGAAAGTGCCTGTAAGACAGAATCTAAAAACAATAGGCCTCTTTTGCAAGATTCATCATTTTTCTGATAGAAGCTAGGATAAAAATTCAATACATTATAAGCTAACATATTGTAAACTCTTTCTTCTTCAGAAGAATTTTTACAAAGAATATCGTTTGAATAAAATTCTTGCATTTTCTTCTGGAAGTCTTCTAACTGCTCTAATGTAAGTGCTTCTAAACTTGTGTGATATACCTCCTCATAAAATTTTTTTACTTCCTTAATAAAGTTAGTAATCATATATTTTTCCTCCTATATTTTTTCTTTTGATTTAGAATAAGAAGAGTATATCATAAGATTACATAAATATCAACAACTTTTAAATTTTTAAGCCTGTCTATAAAATTTAAATTATCACAATTAAACAAGCAAACACATAAAATATAACATAATGTTTTTACATTCAAAATAAAGAGAAAGGGGAATAAAGATGAAAAAATATTTTATCATCGCAATTGTAATTATACTTGTAGCTGTAGGGTTTATTTGCTACTTTACTACAAGAGATAATTCAAAAGAAGTAGCACTTCAAAAAGTAAGAGTAAATGAAGTAACAAGATCAGTTTTTTATGCACCTCAATATGTAGCAATAGCTAAAGGATTTATGGAGGAAGAAGGGCTAGAAGTAGAATTAACAACAGGTCAGGGAGCAGACAAAGTTATGACAGCAGTTTTAGCAAATCAAAGTGACATAGGTTTTGCAGGACCAGAAGCAAGTATATACGTATATAACGAAGGAAAAGAAGATTATTGTGAAGTGTTTGCACAATTAACACAAAAAGATGGATCTTTTTTAGTTTCAAGAGAAAAAACAGATAATTTTAGTTGGCAAGATTTAAAAGGAAAAACAATTATACCAGGAAGAAAAGGTGGAGTTCCATACATGACATTTGAATATGTATTAAAGAAAAATGGACTAAACCCTCAAACAGATTTAGTATTAGATGATAGCATTAAATTTGATTTAATGGCAGGAGCATTTTCAGGAGGAACAGCAGACTACGTAACACTATTTGAGCCTACGGCAACAATGACTCAAAATGCTGGAAAAGGTTATGTTGTAGCATCTGTTGGAGAAGCTTCTGGAGAAATACCATATACAGCATATTTCGCTAAAAAGAGTTACATTAAAAATAATAGTGAACTAATTCAAAAATTTACAAACGCAATATATAAAGGACAAAAATGGGTAGAAGAACATAGTATGAAAGAAGTTGCAGAAGCAATAAAAGGTTTCTTCCCAGATACAGATGTAGAATTATTAGCAACTGTATTACAAAGCTATAAAGATATAGATGCTTGGAAGACTACACCAGTAATGAAAGAAGAATCATATAATTTATTACAAACAGTAATGGAAGAAGCAGGAGAATTAAAACAAAAAGCGCCATTTGATAAAGTAATAAATAATTCATATGCTGAAAAAGCAATAAAATAACTGCTTTTAGTGACTGAGCAAAAAAGGCAGTAAAAGAAATAAGCTGTTTTTTTGCTCCGTCCTTAAAAACAGCTTATTTATATAATAATTTAATTTTATTTCCGTTTTTGGCTATAAAGCCTTCATCAATTAAATTTTTAAGTTCTCTCATCATAGCACTTCTATCTACACTTAAATAATCCGCTAAATTTGTAAGAGAAAAAGGAATAGTAACAGATTTACTAAAATCCCTACTAGACAGAATAGAAAAATACGTTAAAAGTTTTTCTCTAATAGTTCTTTTAGATAAAACTTCGATTCTTGTATTTTGATGTACAGCGTTTCTTAAAGTTAATTCTAATATAATAGAAGACAAAGTAGAATGAAAATTACAATTGTCTTTACATTTATGTGCAATATCATCATGTAATAAAAATAAAACATCACAAGGAGAAGCAGCTACAACAGTAAGTTCATTATTTGTATGAACAGGATAAAATGCTTCACCAAAAATATCTGATGTATTAAATTTATCTACAATATCTTTATTTCCATTCAAATCAAATCTAATTAAATCAGCTTTTCCATCAAGCATAATACAAATTTGATTCCTTTTTTGAATATATGTAGTTATAATTTCATTTTTATTAAAATGCTTTTTTTGTACTTTAGAACAGCCTTGTTCTAAAGTATTTATTAAATCAAGAATTTCAGACATACTATATAATCACATCACTTTCAAAAATTATATATTATATTATATGAAAAAGTTTGTCTCAAAATAACTATTTTATTTATGTTAAGATTATACCTTAAAAACCGCAGTATTGCAACAAAAAATGATAAAAAATGTTTGTAATCTAAATGTAATAAAAGAAATCGACCTAGAACGGCAAGAGATACAAATTATTTAAAAAATAAATTTTGCTATCGTTGCATTTGCAACAGAAAAATAGAAAACTTAATATATAATAAGTTCATAAACAAAAACGGAAGGGGAAACGAAACAATGAAGGTAATAAAAAGAGATGGTAGAGTAGTAGATTATAATAGAGACAAAATCATCACTGCAATTGAAAAGGCAAACAAAGAAGTAAAAACAAAAGAAAGAGTAACCAAAGAAGAAATTAAAGAAATAACAAAATATATAGAAGAATTAGATAAGAAAAGAATATTAGTAGAAGATATTCAAGACATCATAGAAGAACAATTAATGGACTTAAAAAAATTCGAACTTGCTAAAAAATATATGATTTATCGTTATACAAGAGCATTAGTAAGAAAAGCAAACACAACAGATGAGTCAATATTAGGATTAATCAAAAATCAAAACAAAGAATTATTAGAAGAAAATTCAAATAAAAATGCAGTTTTAGCTTCAACACAAAGAGATTACATAGCAGGAGAAGTTTCTAAAGATTTAACAAAAAGAATTTTATTACCTGAAAAAATAACAAAAGCACATGAGGATGGAGTTTTACATTTTCATGATATGGATTATTTCTTACAACCAATATTTAATTGCTGTTTAATAAACATCGGAGATATGTTAGATAATGGAACAGTAATGAATGGAAAATTAATAGAATCACCAAAAAGTTTCCAAGTAGCTTGTACAGTAATGACACAAATAATTGCTGCAGTGGCATCTAACCAATATGGTGGACAATCTGTAGATATTAGTCACTTAGGAAAATATGTAAGAAAAAGTTACGAAAAATTTAGAAGAACTTTTGAAAATGAATTTGGAAATGAATTGTCAGAAGATATAATAGAAAGATTAACACAACAAAGACTAAAAAAGGAAATATCAGCAGGTGTACAAACAATTCAATATCAAATAAATACATTAATGACAACGAATGGACAATCTCCATTTGTAACAATATTCTTAAATTTAAAGAAAGATGATCCATACATCAAAGAAAATGCAATGGTAATAGAAGAAATTATCAGACAAAGATATGAAGGAATAAAAAATGAAAAAGGTGTATATGTTACACCAGCTTTCCCTAAATTAATATATGTACTAGACGAACATAACTGCTTAAAAGGTGGAGAATATGATTATTTAACAAAACTTGCAGTAAAATGTTCAGCAAAAAGATTATATCCAGATTATATTTCAGCTAAAAAAATGCGTGAAAACTATGAAGGAAATGTATTCAGCCCAATGGGATGCAGAAGTTTCTTATCACCATGGAAAGATGAAAATGGAAACTACAAATTTGAAGGAAGATTTAATCAAGGTGTTGTTAGCATCAACTTACCTCAAATTGGTATTATTGCAGATGGAGATGAAGAAAAATTCTGGAAGCTATTAGATGAAAGACTAGAGATATGTAAAGAAGCATTAATGTGTAGACACTATTCTTTACTTGGAACACTTTCTAATACAAGTCCAATACACTGGAGATATGGAGCAATAGCTCGTATGAAACCTGGTGAAAAAATAGATGAATTATTAAAAGGTGGTTATTCAACACTTTCATTAGGATATATAGGTATTTATGAAACTACAAAATTAATGAAAGGTGTATCACACACTACTCCAGAAGGACATGAATTTGCAATTAAAGTAATGAAACGTTTAAGAGATGCAACAGCAGAGTGGAAAAAAGAAACGGGACTTGGATTTGCATTATATGGAACACCAGCAGAAAGTCTATGCTACAGATTTGCAAGAATAGATAAAGAAAAATTTGGAGAGATAAAAGACGTAACAGATAAAGGATATTATACAAACTCTTACCATGTAGACGTTAGAGAGAAAATTGACGCATTTTCAAAATTAAAATTTGAAAGTGAATTCCAAGAATTATCACTTGGAGGAGCAATTTCTTATGTAGAAATACCAAATATGAGACATAACTTAAAAGCATTAGAAGATTTAGTTAAATTCATTTATGATAATATCCAATATGCAGAATTTAACACAAAATCAGATTACTGCCATGTTTGTGGATTTGACGGAGAAATAATAATAAATGATAACCTAGAATGGGAATGTCCAAACTGCGGAAACAAAGATAAAAACAAAATGAATGTAACAAGAAGAACATGTGGCTATTTAGGAGAAAACTTCTGGAATGAAGGAAAAACAAAAGAAATCAAAGCGAGAGTGTTACACTTGTAAAAATAATATAAATACCTGGCGAGGGATGTTTCTTATCACAGAAGAAAGACCATAGGGAAAGAAACGTCCACGTCAGGAACTAAAGCAAGATAGAACATTAGCCAAAGGAGAACAAAAATGAAATATGCAAAAATTAAAAATTGTGATGTAGCAAATGGCCCTGGAGTTAGAGTTTCATTATTTGTAAGCGGATGCAATCATCATTGCAAAAATTGTTTTAATAGAGAAGCATGGGACTTTAATTATGGAAATGATTTTACTGAGAAAGAAGAAAAAGAAATAATAGAAGACTTAAAACCAGAATATATTACAGGATTAAGTCTTCTAGGTGGAGAACCATTTGAAAAGACAAACCAAGAAGGGTTAGTGCCATTAATAAAAAAGGTGAAAGAGACATACCCAGATAAAAAGATTTGGTGCTATACAGGATTTACATTTGATAAACAAATATTAGGACAAATGATAGGAGAAGAACATAGAGAAACTACAAAAGAAATGCTAGATAATATAGATTATATAGTAGATGGAAGATTTGTAGATGAATTAAAAGATCCAAAATTGAGATTTAGAGGTTCTTCAAACCAAAGAATTATAGATGTAAAGAAGAGTTTGGCACAAAATGAAGTAGTAATTTGGGACGGTCTAAATAAAGACGTAGGATAAATTTCTGTACATGTATTGACAAAAAGCAACCAATTAAGGTATAATACAAACTGCGTAGGTAGAAAAAAGTAAAAATCTACCAATTACATCCCACACTAAGCAAGTGTAGTTACCGGAAGGAGGGGAACATTAAATGTCAGAGATTAAAGTTAATAATGGAAATATAGAAGATGCCTTAAAAAGATTTAAAAGACAATGCGCAAGAAATGGCGTATTGCAAGAGGTACGTAAAAGAGAACATTATGAAAAACCAAGCGTAAAGAGAAAGAAAAAATCAGAGGCTGCAAGAAAAAGAAAATTTTAATTAGAAATGGGGGTTGGAAATTAGGGGTTACACTAATAATTTCCAACCTTTTTACATATTAAAAATAATTAAGGAGGAATTTATATGTTAAAAGAAAAATTATTAGAAGATATGAAGGTATCAATGAGAGACAAAAAAATAATTAGAAAAAACGTTATTCAAATGATTAGAGCAGCAATATTACAAGTAGAAAAAGATAAACAAATAGAATTAAATGATGAACAAATTACAGAAATAATAGCAAAAGAGTCTAAAAAAAGAAAAGATTCATTAGCAGATTATGAAAAAAGTGGAAGACAAGATTTAATAGATCAAATAAATGAAGAAATAGAAATACTTTCAGAGTATTTACCAAAACCATTAACAACAGAAGAAATAGAAAAAATAGTAGAAGAAGTTATAGCTTCAACTGGTGCAAGCACAATGAAAGATATGGGAATGGTTATGAAAGAAGCAAAAGCAAAAATAGGACCAGCAGCAGATGGAAAAACAATTAATGAAATAGTAAAACAAAAATTAAATTAGTAACAAAAAAATATAAATATTTTGTCAATAAATGTGGAAAAAATATACAAGATGCCTTGTATATTTTTTCCATTTTGTATTATAATATTAAAAAATGTGTTGAGGATGTTTCTTTTTACTTTATATAAATAATATAATAAAGTACCAAAAGGGACAGATTAACCAAAAGGAAACGTCCCAAAAGGGTAGTAGGAGGAAAATATGCTAGATAAAAAATATGAAATAAAAGAAGGAATTACATTCCACCAAATAGAAACAAATAAATTTAAAACAGATTTATTTGCAACTTTCTTAACTGTACCTTTAAAAAGAGAAACAGTTACAAAAAACGCATTACTTGCAGCGGTTTTAAGAAGAGGGACTAAAGAGTTACCTTCTCAAGAATTAATAAGTAAAGAATTAGAAGAGATGTATGGGGCTTCTTTTGATTGTGGTATAGAAAAATCAGGAGATTACCATACTTTTAAGTTTTATTTAGAAACAATAAATAATAGTTATTTACCTGAAAATGAAAACTTGAGTAAAAAAGGTTTAGAATTATTACTTTCTATAGTGTTTAACCCATATACAGAAAATGGAGCTTTCAAAGAAGAATATTTACGAGGGGAAAAGGAAAACTTAAAACAAATAATAGAAGGAAAAATAGACAACAAAGCACTATATGCCTTAGATAGATGTATTGAGGAAATGTACAAAGATAAGCCATATGGGCTTTATAAATATGGATATATAGAAGATATAGAAAAAATATCAGCAAAAGAATTATATGAATATTATTTAGAAGTAATAAAAGAGTGTAAAATAGATATTTTTGCTTCAGGTGAAAATATAGAAGAATTACAAAAAACAATAAAAGAGAATAAATATTTACAAAAGTTAGAACAAAGAAAACCACAAACTGTTAAAGAAGAGCCAAAACAAGAAGTAAAAGAACAAAAAATGGTAAAAGAAAGCATGGATGTTACACAAGGAAAATTAATAATGGGCTTAGATGTACTAGCTAAAGTTAAAAATGTAAGTTATATAACAATGGTATATAATACAATTTTAGGTGTAGGTGCAAATTCAAAATTATTCCAAAATGTAAGAGAAAAAGCAAGTTTAGCATATACATGTGGATCAAACTTTGTAAAAAGAAAACAAATAATATTAATAAGAGCAGGAATAGAAATTGAAAACTATGAAAAAGCTGTAAATATTATAAATGAACAATTAGAAGATATGAAAAAAGGTGACTTTACAGAAGAAAATTTTGAAAGTGCTAAAAATTTAATTTATGCAACTATTAACAACATAGAAGAAGAACAAGATACTGAAATTAGTTACTATTTTGGTCAAGAATTATCAGGCAACAATGTTACAATAGAAGAATACAAAGATAGAATAAAGAATGTAACTAAAGAAGAAGTTATTGAGGTTGCACAAAATATAAAACCAAATATAATTTATTTTTTAAAGGACTAAAAAAATTATAAAATGCAAGGAAAGGAGTGTATAATGTATTTTAATTTTAAACCAAATATGTTATACAAATAAAAAATGAAAGTTATAGAAAGTCTTAAGATAAAAGAAAAAATATATATGGAAAAACTAGAAAATGGATTAACAATTATGATAGTTCCTAAAAATACAACAAATAAAAAATATGTAATTTGGGGTACACATTTCGGATCTATAGATAATCATTTTATTATGCCAAATACAAAAGAAGAAGTCTCTGTACCAGATGGTGTAGCACATTTTCTAGAGCATAAAATGTTTGAACAAGAAAATGGAAGAAATAGTTTAGATGTTTTAATGGCATTAGGAGTAGATGCAAACGCATATACAACAAATAACCATACAGCATATCTTTTTGAAACAACAGAAAACTTCTATGAAGCATTAGACGAATTAATGGATTATGTGCAACATCCATATTTTACAGATGAAAATGTAGAAAAAGAAAAAGGAATTATAGGCCAAGAAATAGGAATGTATGATGACGATCCAGGCTGGAGATTATACATGAATGCTTTAGATTGTTTATATCATGACAATCTTATAAAGTTAGATGTAGCTGGGACTGTAGAATCTATTAGTAAAATAGACAAAGATGTTTTGTATAAATGTTATAATACATTTTATAATCCTTCAAACATGGTAATGGTAGTGTGTGGAGATTTTGAACCAGAAAAAATGTTAGAAGAAATAAAGAAAAGATTAGTAGAAAAGCCAAAACAAGGTGAAATAAAAAGAATTTATGCACAAGAGAAAAAAGAAATTCACATGCCATACAAAGAAGATACTATGGAAGTAAGCTCTCCAATATTTATGATTGGGTTTAAAGATGAAATAGAAGAAAAAAATAAAATTCAAAGACATATAGCAATAGAAATATTAATGAATATGTTAATTGGAAAGAGCTCATCTTTATATCAAAAATTGTATAATGATGGATTATTAATGAGTCAACCAGATTTAGATTATGAATTCTCTAATGATTATGCTCATGTGTTAATTGCAAGTCAGTCAAAAGAACCTAAAAAAGTTCAAGAAGAATTATTAAAAGAAATAAAAATACTACAAGAAAATTTTGATGAAGCACATTTTAATAGAATAAGAAAGAAAGTATATGGGGATTATGTGGCAGAATATAACAATGTAGCAGATATTTCCAGAATGTTATTATCAGACTATTTTAAAGGAGTACAAACTTTTGATTATATAGAACAATTTTCAACAGTAACTTTAGAATATACTAGACAAATTCTACAAGAAGTTTTTGATGAAAAAAAATGTATTTTGTCAGTTATTAAAACAAAATAAAATAATATGTCGAAAAAAGTAAAAAAACGTAAAAAGATGACATACGAAAATTCGAAAAAATACCTAGAAATAGGTGTTTTTTTATTGACTAAATTGTAAAAATATGGTAGTTTATAATTAAAGTAAAAGAAAAAAGTAATAAAAATAGAGGAGGGGTTATATGTTAAATGATGAAATTTGTAAATTAAGAGATAAATTAAATGAAAGTATAGTTTCAGGGCAAGATTATAGTATAACCTATAAACTAAGTGTAGAGTTAGATGAACTAATTGCTAAATACTACAGAAAAAATAAAGAGATACAAAGAGAAGAAAGTTGTGTATTAGTAAAATAAAAAGAAAGGTCTTATTACATAAAAAAGTGTAATAGGACTTTTTATTTTGGAAAAAGTGTCAATCATTTTTGAAAATGTCTTAAAAATTTTTATTTATTAGCACTAAGTTTT
>USDF01000019.1 GCA_900553405.1 uncultured Clostridium sp.
AAATTAAGACATTTTCCTAAATGATTTATTAAGACATTATCATAAATGAATTATAGTAATAGGACTTTTTATTTTGGAAAAAGTTGAAAAATAAAAATAAATAAGTTATAATTATAGTATAACGAAAAAATGGAGGAAACAACATATGAAGAATACAAAAAAAATGAGAGTAATACAAATAATAATAATGATTATTACTCTAATGATGACATTAGGAACATCTGTATTTGCAAGATACGATGATGATATAGCAGATAGGGACTCAAAGTTATCTAGTACAACGGTATCAGGAAAAATAGCAACAAATAATTTTAAACCTGGGGAATTAACAGGAGATGACTATGATGTAGCATTTAATATGGCTTCAACCATTGTAGGTGCACTTACAACTGTTGGAATAGTTGTAGCAGTTGTTGGAATTATAATATTAGGAATTAAATACATGATGGGAAGCGTAGAGCAGAAGGCAGATTACAAAAAAACAATGATACCATATTTAATTGGATGTATATTAATTTTCTGTATATCAACAATTGTGTCTATTATATATAATTTAGTATCACAATTATAAAAATAGTAGTAAATAAACAATAAATATAAAAATTATTTATACCTTTTAAGAAAGGAGAATTGCAAAAAATGAAAAAAATAAAAATAGTAACAGTCATATTATTAATATTGCTAAGTATAATAGCTATAACTAAACCAATATATGCATCTGATACAAAAAGACACACTGCAGGAGAAATTATATCAGAAGGAAAAGGTTTTATAGAAAAAGGGCAAAATGATGCAGAAAATAAAATTGGTTCAGATGATTTGAAAAACATGTCAGACACAATATATAATATTTTATTAGTAGCAGGTATAATTATAGCAATCATTGTAGGATTAATAATGGGAATAAAATTTATAATTGGTGGAATAGAAGAAAAGGCAGAAATAAAAGCAATGCTTATACCATATATAATTGGTTGCGTAGTTGTATTTGGAGCTTTTGCAATATGGAAAGCTGTTGTTGATATATTGCAATCTATGTAAATTTTAGAAAAATAAGTAAAAAATAGTTGAAAAATAAAAAAATATATATTATAATAAAAATAACAATGTAAAAGAGGAGGAAAAAATCATATGAAAAAACAAGTGAAAATACTTTCTATAGCATTAATAGTATTAACTGTATTATTAGCTATAAGTAATGTAGTATTAGCTACAGACATACCAGGAAAAATAGATCAAATAGCACAAGGTAACGCTAGTGCAGATACAACAAAAGTAGTTAATTTAGGTGCAACAATAGTTACTATTATGCAAACAGTAGGTATAGTTGTAGCAGTTGTAGTATTGTTAGTACTAGGTATTAAATATATGATGGGTAGTGCAGAAGAAAAAGCAGAATACAAGAAAACAATGATTCCATATATTGTAGGTGCTATATTAATATTTGCTTCAACTACAATAGTTAATGTAGTATACAACATAGCAAATGGATTTAATGCAACAAAATAATAAATAATAAAAAGCTAGCTTCAAGCTAGTTTTTTTGTGAATAATTTTACGAAAACATAACAAATATATTACAAAAATATTAAAAATATATTAAAAATGCACAAAAGTGCATTTTTTTTTGCTTTTTTGTTACATTTTGTAAGACTTTCTGTTATAATATATGTAAGTGTAATTAGATATAAAACAAAAGAAAGGAAATATATTTATATGGGAACTTATAATATACCTAGAAATGTAAAAGGAGAGGGAAGAATTTTATTTATATTCTCTGGCAAAAGTATGATTTATTCTGCTATAGGAGCAGGAATTGGATTACCATTTTATTTTATATTTTCAGCATTTAATTTAAATATTGTTGGAATTGTAATAATGGCTCTTATAGCTTTAATAGGCTTTATAATAGGGACATTTAAATTCCCAGAAATTAGTTCACTTAAATTTACTAAAAAAGTAGGCGGAGAAAATATAGACGATATCATAAAACGTGCAATAAAGTTTAAAAAACGTGGAAATAGAATTTATCTATATACAAAGGAGGAAGAAAAGAATGGATAGTATCAAATTACTAACAATCATTTTAACAGTAGTACTTGGAATAATGTTTTTACTTTTAGTAGTATTAGCATTTATGTACATATCTTCTAAAATGAAAAAGAATGAAGGAAAAGAGAAGATAATTACACCAAATGGAAAAACAAAAACAAGAAAGTATAAAGAATATAGAACAGAATCAATAATGGATTTTATGGAATTTGATACTGTTGTAGACAATATGATTTCGCAAAAAGATGGTATGCGTTATATTATGGTAGTAGAATGCCAAGGTATTAACTATGACTTAATGTCAGAAGTAGAAAAAAATTCTGTAGAAGAAGGATTTATACAATTTTTAAATACTTTGCGTCATCCTGTACAAATATATACACAAACAAGAACAATTAACTTGGATAGTAGTATACAAGCATATAAAGAAAAGGTAAAAGAAATTCAATATGCATTAGAAAAACAAGAAATGCAATATAACCAAATGGTTCGTTCAGAAGCTTATACACAAGAACAATTAAATAGAGCATATTTTGAACTTACAAAACAAAAAAATCTTTATGAATATGGAAAAGACATCATTTACAACACAGAAAAAATGAGCTTAAACAAGAATGTATTAAATAAAAAATATTATGTAGTAATACCATACTTCTTGGAGGAACTTGGAGATAACAATTTTGATAAAGAAGAGCAAAAAAATATGGCATTTTCTGAATTATATACAAGAGCACAATCTGTAGTAAGAACATTAGGAGTATGTGGAATAAACGCAAAAGTAATGACATCAAATGAATTAGTAGAATTACTATATGTTGCATACAATAGAGATGAAGCAGAAGTATATGGATTAGACAAAGCGTTAAAAGCAGGATATGACGAACTTTATACTACAGCTCAAGATGTTGTAGAAAAACAAATGAAAGCATTAGATAAAGAAATAGAAGAAGAGGCATTGGAAAAGGCAAGAAGTAAAGTTACAGAAGCAAAATCTGAAAAACAAAAGGCATTACAAGAGAAAAAAGAAAATAAACGTGACTTAATAGATGAACTTGCAAAACTAATTATTGAAGAAAATACTCAAATACTTGGCGCAGATATTGCAGAAAATGCAATAGAAAAAATAGACAATGAAAAGGAAAAAGAAAAAGAAGGAGGAACAAAAGATAATGTGGAAAAACAAAAAACAAAAAGAACTAGAAAAACAAAGACAGCTTAATAATAATGATTATTCAAATCCAGATGAATATCAAATTTTAAAAAAGAAAACCATAAAAGAATTAATAGCTCCTTCAGGAATAGATGCAAGTAACATAGATCACTTAGAAATAATTTCAAATGTTACAAGATACGCAAGAAGTTTCTTCGTTTCTGAATTACCAAGAGTGGCAACATTCCCAGAATTATTTAGGGACATGTACTTATTCGGAGATATAAATACTTCTATATACATAAACCCAATTGCAGAATCTAGATCACAAAATGAGTTAAATAGAACTATTAACGAACTTGAGACAGAAAGAATTATAGCAGCAGATAGAGGAAATATTAACAGAGAAAGTACATTAGGACAAAAAAGATTTGAAGCAGAACAATTAAGAGATGAAATTGCAGCAGGTTATAATAAACTATTTGAAGCATCAGTAGTATCTACATTATTTGCATATAGTCTAGAAGACTTGGATAGATATACAAAATTATTAGCATCTGAAATGTCAAAATCATTAGTAGGAGTAAAAAGTGCTTGGGGAATGCAAGAAGAAGCATTCCAAAGTAATTTACCATTAATGCAAGACAAAGTAAAAAAGACACATATATTTGATAGACGTTCAATGGGAACAGTATTCCCATTTACAACATCAGAAGTTGGACATCCAACAGGTATACCACTAGGATTTAACAAACAAACTGGTGTGCCAATATTATTTGATAACTTCCATTCATCACTTGCAAACTATAATATGGTTATATTTGCTAAGTCTGGTGCTGGTAAATCTGTAACAATGAAAACATTAATTTCTCGTAGTGCAGTGTTAATGGGAATTCAAAGTTTAGCACTAGATGCTGAAGGTGAATATTCAATAGTTGCAGAAAGTTTAGGTGGAATAAATGTAGTTATTAGTCCAACATCAAAAACAGTTATTAATTTATTTGATATAGAACCAGAAATAGTAAGAGACGAAATAACAGGAAAATCAAGAAGTGTAGTAAACGTAGAAAGCAAAGTAGAAGATGTTACACAAGCTCTACTTACAATGGCAAGAGGTAGTACAAGATCTCAAGAAGTAAACGAACTTACAAAGCAGATTATATCAGAAGCTGTTGCAGAGGAATATGCTGCAGAGCATATTACAAGTGATCCAGCAAGCTTGTATGAATCAAATGCAATTATGAGTGGAGATGTACTAGGAAGAAAAAAGAAAGATATGCCAACTATAGGTTCTTGGTACAAAAGAATACTAAAAAAAGCAGAAGAAAATAAGAATGTAGACTATCAATTCCATTATAGCTATTTAATTAAAGTTATGAAACAATATATTCGTGAATATAACGGACAAATGGCATATTTTGATGGACAATCTACATTTGATTTATTAGATGGAACATTATTTATAAACTTGGATATTTCTCAACTAGAAGAAAGATTTGCAAGACCTTTGGCACAACAAATTTTGCTTTCTTGGATTTGGGAAAAATATGTTAAGAAAAATAGTGAAGATAGAACAAAAGCTTCTAAAAAAAGAGTACTAGTTGATGAAGCTTGGATGTTACTTCCATACCCAGAAGCCGTAGACTTTTTAAATACAATGGCACGTCGTGCTAGAAAAAGAAATGTATCTTTAGCAATTATTTCTCAAAGATTTCAAGATTTCTATGAGAAACCAGAAGCCCAAGCAGTTTTAACTTCATCTGATACAAAGCTATTCTTAGCACAAGATAAATCTGAAATACAATATTTAAAAGAAGTATTTAAATTAAGCTCTGGAGAAGCTAACTTCTTAGTAACATGCTTTAAAGGAGAAGGTCTTTTAAAAGTAGGAGCAGATACAGCAATTATTCAAATAAAGCCAACTGCAAAAGAATTTGAATTCGTTGAAACAAATATCAATAAGTTGGTTCAAATGAACAAAAAGAAAGAGGAGTACTAAAAGGAGAGAAATAGTATGAAAAAAATTACAAAAAAAAGCATACTACAAAAGATAACAATTTCAATATTAAGCATAATGCTACTTTTTAATTTCATAGTGCCAACTTATTCTCATGCAGATTTTGGTGGAGTATTATTGAGCCCGGTAGTAGATTTACTTTGTTCTATAGGTGACGCAGTAATTAATTTGTTACAAATTTGTATGACAGGTGAAGGTGGAAACGTAAATTTCAGTATGAGTGCATTTTTAGTAGAAGATGATGAATTTTGGGCAAATGCAGATGGAAAATATGATGAGTATATTGGATCAGGAGGATCTACGACAGAAAATGTTGATGTAGAAAAAGATTTTGAAAAAGGTTGGTTTGGAATTTCAGACAAATATCACATTCCTGTAGCCACATATAGCCCAGAGCAAATATTTGCTGGCAAAGTTCCAGGATTGGATATAAATTTTATTAATCCTAATGGAAGCAAAATAGTAAATATAGCCGGAAAAGATGTAGAAATAAATTCAGCAAAACAACTTCAAGGAACTATTGCTTCATGGTATGTAGCAATTAGAAATTTAGCTGTTGTAGGTTTACTATCAATTTTAGTATATGTAGGTATAAGAATTATTATATCTAGTACAGCATCAGATAAAGCTAAATATAAACAAATGTTAGTAGATTGGCTAATTGCACTATGTATATTATTCTTTATGCATTATTTAATGTCATTCATATTAACAATGACAGAATCTGTTTGCACAGCAATAGCAGGAGATGGTTCTTCTAATATAACTGTAAATGTAACAGATGAAAATGGAAGTCACACATTTAATACAAACTTATTAGGATTGGCTAGATTTAAAACACAATACAAAGACTTCGGACCTAAAATGGCATATTTAATTATGTATTTAGCATTAGTAATTTATACTGTAGTGTTTACATGGTTCTATTTAAAAAGGTTATTAATGATGGCGTTTTTAACTTTAATAGCTCCAGCAGTAGCACTTACATATCCAATAGATAAAATGAATGATGGTAAAGCACAGGCATTTGATGCATGGCTTAAAGAATATGCTTTTAATGCATTAATTCAACCATTCCATTTAATTATTTACTATGTATTTGTTACTAGTGCTATGGATTTGGCTAGTACAAATATCATATATATGATAGCGGCATTAGCATTTATAATGCCAGCAGAAAAAATACTAAGAAAATTCTTCGGATTTGATAAAGCAGGAGCAGGAACATTAGGAGCATTAGCAGGAGGATTAACAGCTGGTTCATTAATAAGTAAACTTGGAAAAGGAAAATCTCGTGGAGGAAGTTCAGGAAAAGCTTCAGGAGGAAACAGTGTAGAATCAGGAGAAAAACCTGTAAGATTCGAGAAGAAACATGATGTAGGACAAATAGAAGATGGAAATGCTAATAGTGAAGGAGAAACAACAAATGCAGATGAATCTGAAAATGAAGATTATACACAAGATGCATTAGATAAGTATTCAGCAGATGGATATGGACAAAATGCAGATGGAGAATACTTTAATCCTTGGACAGAGGAATATGATGCTAATTATGATCCAACAAAGGATGCAGCATATATGTCACAACAACAAAATAACCAAGAAAATGCTTCAACAAATAGTTCAGAAAATAGTTCAGAAAATAGTTCAGAAAATAGTCCAACAAATAGTCCAGAAAATAATGAAAAAGATGGTGAGGAAGAAAAGAATCCAAACATGTTCCAAAACTGGACAAGAGCACATGGTATAACCCCAGAATCAGTTCTAAAAGGTGCAGGAAAAGCAGGTCTAAGAGGAATAACCGGAGCAGCTAAATTTGCTACAAGAACAGCATTTAAAGCGGGAGCTGGAACACTTGCAGGTGCAGTAACATTAGCAAGTGGAGGAGGATTTGCAGGTGCATCAGCAGCATTTATGGCAGGTTCTAACTTAGGAGGAAGACTTGGAGATAAAGTTGTAAATGCGGGTTCATATATAGGACATGGTATTGGAAGAGTTGGTAAAGCAACTTATGCAGATCTAACAGGAGGTAATAGTAAAGATGCATTACTAGGTGGAACTAGACTTGGAAAAGAATTAGACTTAGCTCATGGAAATACAAGATATCAAGATGCAGCAAGTATAAATAACTTTAAAACAGATAAAAATAACTTACAATATTTGAGAGATCAAATGACAGCGCAAAATGGTGGGGTATCTCCAACTTCTAAAGAAGTAAGAGATAAGATGAATTCTTTTGATCCATATTTATCAGAAGGAATAAAAGATATTAAGGAAATGTTAAGAGCACAAAAAGCAGAACAATATGGAATAAGTAGTAAGCAAGCAGCTATTATTGCAGCTATAGGAAAAGAAAAGGGAATTACAGCAGATATATTAAATGATGATAAGAAAACAAAAGCACAACAAGCAAACTTAAGACAAGAATTTATAAATAAAGGACAATCAGCTGAGGTTGCTACAAGACAAGCAGACTATACAATTAATGTATTAAAAGCACAAAATGGTGTAGCAAATAACTTAAAGAAAATAAAAAAGTAAACAAATAAAATAGGAGGACAATTGCAATGAATAAAATTGTACGTATATGGAATCAAAATAGAAAATTAATAATTGCGGCAATTATTGCAATTGCCCTTCTTATTATTGTTATTCAAGTGTTAAATCAATTTGCAAAAGAGAATAAAACTAATAATCAAAAAGAAAATACTATAGAGGGGTTACCAACAAAATCTATTATAGGGGGACAAACTGTTTCTAACGAGATAACACAAAATAATGTAGAAGAGATAGAGAATTTTATTAAAAAATGTAATAGCGGAGACATAGAAGGTGCATATAACATGCTTACAGATGATTGTAAGGATGTAGTTTTTGCAAATAAATTAGAGAATTTTAAAGTAGGGTATTATGATATTATATTTTCTAGTAAAAGAACTGGAGATATAGAAAATTTTATAAGCAGTAATAAAAGATATACTTATAGAGTGAAATTCTATACAGACATGTTATCTACAGGAAGCACAAAAGATATGGAATCTTATCAAGATTATATTACAATAGATGAAAATAAGACAGAAGGTAAATTAAGTTTAAACTCATTACTTTATAGAAAAAATATAAATAAAGAAACTGAATTAAATGGAATTAAGGTAATTGTAGTATCTCAACAAATATATAAAGATTATGAAAAATATGAAGTTAAATTCGAGAATACAACAAATAATAGGATTTTAATAGATACAAGAACACAAACAAAATCTGTATACATTCTTGGAAGTAATGGAGTATCATATGGTTCTAATATTTCAGAAATATCAAGTTCTTTATGTGAAATACCAGCAAACTTTTATAGAACATATACAATAACATTTAATAAAACATATAGTGCAGGAGTACAAACAGAAGGAATTGCGTTTACAGATATCGTGCCAGATTATGAGAAATATAAACAAAATACAAAAGATTATAGTCAAAGATTAAGAATAAGTGTTTCTATGTAAAGGTGGTGACAGATGTGAACAATGATGAAGGAAATAACGAAAATTTAGTAGATAAAGCGAAAGAAATAAAAGAAGACGTAGAAACTGCCCAAAAGATAGCGGCAAATGCAGCATCAGGTAATTGGATTGGAGTTGCTAAAGAAGCTTTAAAAAAATTAAAAGATAAAAACTTTATAAAAAAGAAATTAAAAGCCTTCTTTATAAAAAATGGAATAAAGCTTCTAATAGGATTATCTCTAGTATCAATGGTATTTGGTGTATTTAATAGTATGAAAGATAAAATGATTGATTTGCTAGGAATGGCCAGATCTAAAAATGGTGGATTTTTTTCACAAGCATGGCAATGGCTTACAAATGATTATTGGATAGATTTAGATGAAAAGTTTGAATATGTTGTAGATTTAAATACAGGAGAGACACTTGGAACAACTGAGAGTATAAAAAATACGTATACAGATGAAAAAGGAAACATAGTTGATTCAAATGGCAACAAGTATGATGAAAATGGAAACATATTAGATAGTAGTGGAAAAATAAGAGAAACTACAACAAAAGAATATACAATTGTAGATCAATATATTAGAGAATTAGGAAATAATGGAGTATCAATAAAAGAACTACGTTTATTAGGAGATGCAGATTACGGAAATAAGAGTTTGGAAGAGTTATTAGCAGATGATAACAACAAAGAATTAATAAAAAAGTATATTGCAGAATTTATAAGAGCAGATATTATTACACAGCAACCACATAGAAATAGAAAAGAAGCAGTTGTAAATGCTAAGGATCAATATCAAGTTGATGGAGGAGTATATTTTTATAGGAATATAAGAAATGCAGAGTTAAAAGAGGAAGATTTTGATAAAGGTGAATACAATGACAAAGATGTAGAAGTAAATGAAAAAGACTATAAAAAAATGACATATTTAACACCTGAAGAATTTATGAAAGAATTAGGAAAAGAAGGAAGTAGTTTATCAGATTTAGTAAATAGTGGTGAGATTATAAAAACGAGTAATAAATCTGTTGGAGAAAAATTGAGATATAGTTTTACAATAGATCCTGAAACAGAAAATATGGTTTTATTAGAAATAAAAATAATAAATACTAAAGAGTCAGAAGTAGATAGTAATTTAGGATGGCTACAAGGATTAGCAAAATGGTATAAAGAGAAAACTTCTTCTAACACAGAATATGAATTAAAAGTAGTAGAAAAAGATTATAAAGGATTAATTTCAAAGTATTCAATGCCATATGAATTTTTAATAAATCTTTGCGAAATAACACAGAACCCTGAATTTGTATATCACGTTGCATTACTAGCAAGAGATACAAAAATAACATTAGTAATTCAAGATAATACAGATCAAATTATTGAAATAGAAGAAAAAGAAGATGATTGGGAAGAATGGAAAAATAATGAAGCATCAGGTGGAAGCCTTGAAGGAGCTAGTTTACAAGATTCTTGGGCAATTAAAACCAGAAAAATAACAACAACTACAACCAATACACCTGTATTAAGACCATATTCAGCAGATACATGGAGTTTTTATGAAAGATATAAATACACTAAAGATATAGAAGGAAAGTTAGAAGATAGTGGACTACATGTAGTTGAACAGGAAAAACCATCAACATTATCAAATCATGTAGAAGGATATTACGAAGATCAATATACACGGAAAAGGTGATTGGGTAGGAAAAAAATGGGTTGAAGGATATTATTGGGGTGAATTTCTAGCAGAGAAAAAAAATCAAACTCAAACTATTACCTCAAAAATTACATATAATGAAGCAACATTAGCTTTTGATCCAATAGAAAAGTCAAAACAATTTTTAGGATTACTAAGAAACAGTACAGGTACATGCAAATATAATTGTTCAGAAGATAAACTATCTTTAAAAAATGATCCAATAGCACTTAAATGTGCACAAGAGGCAGAGTTTGATCGACATGGTATAAATGTTCAATATAGAATACCAAATATGACGAAAACAGAGGCACCATATAGTAAATTAGTAAGTGGTATAGATATGCTATATGCACTACTTCAATCAAATAGTACAGGATACAATGAAAAAGATGAATATAATACAGAGAATCAGTATATTGCAGACAAAGATTATGAGAGTGCATATGTTGTAAAAATGCAAGGTCTTGTAGAACATTTACAATATTTAATGACATTTCCAGAAAATGAAGAATATGATCCAGAATATTTAGAAGATAGTATAAATGATAATAACTATGATGATTCCGAAGATGAAATAAATGTAGAAGATATTATTGTAAAAACAGATGAACCAGGTGCAGCACCAGAAGTTACAAGAGAAGAACTAATAACAATAATAAATGCAGCATATAAATCATCTGAATCTATGAAATCAAATGCATTGTCTTTAGTAGATACTCTAATGAGTGGACAAGATAATTGTAAAGTAAATCCAGTATTTATATTAGCTATTGTTTGCCAAGAGACAAGTGTAGGAACCGCAAATACTAGTTATGTTAGAACAGACCATAACTGGCCAAGTTATAATTTGGGACAAAAATATAGTAGTGGAGCAGACTCTGTAAGTACTGCAATAAATGGAATTGCATTTGGAAGCCATTATTTTACACAAGGAAAATATAATATAAAATCAATAGGTTACACATATTGTCCAAATACAGATGACTATCCAAATCAAGGAGATAATTGGGTTCAAAAAGTAACTAGTAGAGTAAAATACTATTATAGTTTAATAGGTCAAGAAGTAGGAGACGATGGAGATGGTACATATGTTGGAACTTATACTTCTAAAGTAAATGAAAGAACATATAAAATATATAGACAACAAGATTATCCAAATACTAAGTATGGTTCTGGAACTATTAGTAGTAAAGGTTGCGGTCTTACATCTGATTGTATAGCTTTAAGCGCATATGGAAAAGATTATACTCCTAAACAATTATTAAACGGAAGAAGTATTATATCTATAGATGGAGAACTTAGAGCAAACGGAATAACTGCTACTAGAGAAGAAGCAAGCAAAGAAAAAATAAAGAATGCTTTAAATAGTAAAAAAACTGTTATAATACATGTAAATTCAAACAGTAGTTATACAAGTAATGAACATTGGATGCCATTAGTAGATATTAAAAATGACGATGAGGTTTATGTAATAAATCCAAATAAATATGGAAAAGAAGGTTGGGACTCATTAGATAATATAATAGTAGGTTGTACAGAAGTTATTATTATAGATTAAAGTTAGAGAAAAGGAATGGAGGATTTTATGAACGAGAAGCAAATGAAAGTTGTAATAGTTGCTATAATAGCTGTAATGGTTATTATTACAATAGTATTAATAAGTATATCAAAATTAAAATCTGTTAACTCTAACGAAGGAATAAAAGATAATGGAAAAGCAGACTTGGAAGTTATAGAAGAGGCAAAATTAATAACTAATCAGAGATTATATTTTACAATCAGAGATAATATATTACAAAAATATTTAAAAGCAGTAGAAAAGAATGATTCTGAGGCAGTTTATAATATGTTAAGCGATGAATATAAAAAAGATAATAATATAAATGTAAGTAATGTTATTCAAAAATCATCTTCATATAAAATACCAAAAGCTTTTCCAGTGCATATTTATCAAAAAGAACTAACTAACTTTACTATACTTTATATAGACACTATTGTTCAAAATAATGAAATAGTTAATAATACTGAATTAAAAGTAATACCACAAGAAGAATTCTATAAGGTAATAATAGATATAGAAAACAATGCATTTTCAATTGCGAAAATTAATGAGGATTATTATAACTCTGGAATAAAAGCAAAAGAGAATACAAAAGATAACATTATCCAAAATAAAGATAATATAGTAAAAAATGTAAATATAACAGAAAAAAGTTTAGTTACTGAATATATGCTAAATTATTCAAATATGTTAGAAAACAATCCTGAGAGAGCATATGAATTATTAGATGATGATTATAAGAGAGCTAAATTTAATAATTATCAAGCTTTTGAAAATTTGATTAAGCAAGGGATAGCTAATGGAATGGAACTTGATACATATAGCAAAGAATATGATGAAAATGGAAAAGTAAAATATATATGTAAGAATGTATATGGAATTACAATAACATTCAAAGAGACAGCAATAATGGAATATACTGTAGAGTTAGATGATTACATTATAGAAAGTAAGGAATTTACTCAAAAATATGAAAGCTCAAAAAATCAAGATAAAGGAATTATAAACATAGACAAATTCTTTGAAATGATTAATATGCAAGATTATGCTTCAGCTTATAACTTATTAGATGAAACTTTTAAAGGAACATATTTTAAAACACAAGCAGATTTTGAAAATTTTGTTAAACAATACATGTTTAGATATAATAAAATAAAATACAAAACATATTCAGACCAAATAGGAAGCTTACTTATTTATGGAATTACATTAACAGATAGCACTAGAGAAAGTGATAAAGAAGTAAATTGTAATATAATAATGAAATTATTAGAAGGTACAAATTTTGTAATGTCATTTGAGATAGTATAATAGCTTAAATACTATGGAATCAAGAATTGAATCAGTTGATACTGCATAGAAATTCTTGATTCCGTTTTTTTCTTATGTTATAATAAGCGCGAAGGGAAATTAGTATGGAAGAATTAATAGAAAAAGTATTTTTAGTAAAAATAACAAAGAAAATAGATAATTGGTTTGTGGCAACAATAATAGATAAAAATCAACTTATATACATAGAAGATAATGGAGATTATGATGAAGATGAATTAATTAATACAATAGAAAAATGTGTTATTACAGACGTAAGAGAAAATCACTTAGTAGGTTTTATTCTAAGTAACCGAAAATTTATAAGTACTATGCATAAAATAAACAACAGATTGAGAAATAGCAAAGAATACTTTAACGTTAAAGATATTTATTTAATACAAAGACTGAAAATTAAAGGAAAAGTATTGGGATTATATTTGGTAGATGAAGGAGAAATATCAAAGTTATATATAGGAACAATAGAGATATGTACAATTGTAAATAAAATGATGGGTAACAATATCTTATTTAAAGAAAATACTTTAGAAAATCAACTTATGGCTCAAATAAAAGACATCGTACAATCAGCAGATTTAAATAAAAAAGAAATGTCATTAAGACAAGAACAAGAAAAAGAAAAGAAGCTAATAGAAAAAGCGTTAGGTTTAGAACGAACAAATGAAATTACTAGAATTGTAACTTTAGACTTAAAACAAAAAGTAAAAGAAGAAAGTGAAAAACAAAATAAGAAGGTAATAGATGAAAACCAAAAACAAAATCAAACTGAAATAAAAAAAGAAAATACAATAAAAGATGTAAATATAAAACAAGAAATGGATACAAAAGATAAAGTTACAGATATGAAAACACTAGGACAAATTATTGAAAAATCAGGTAAAATGCCCGATATGGAAGATGAAAAATTTACTAAAATAGGAATTATAGAATCTGTTGAAAGAGATAATTTGGTAAATAAAAAAGGAGAAAAAGAAAGAACAAACACAACAAGATATTCTTTTGTAGCAATTACAAATGATAATAAAGTAGTACCATTAGACTTAGAATTAGATAATACAGCAGGAGATAGTCCTAAAGAGCAAAATTATCAAGTTAGTCAAAAAGGAGAGGTAGAAAAAGACGATGTAACATCTAGATATAAACTTGGAGAAGGAACTATTTCCGTAAAAAATGGAGAATATGGAGAACTTAAAGTATATCATTCACCTAGAAAAACTATAGGAGGAAAAGGAGTAGAAGGGAACAAAAATCTAGATAGAGAATTAGAAACAAATAATGTATGGGAAATAAAAAAAGATGAAAGAGATTTAGCAGAAGAATTTGGAGATGGATATCGTAGTGTAGAAGAAGGTTACCAAGAAGCGGAAAAGCATGGAAAAGATGGTAAAGTAGAAGAAGGAGATTTAAAGATAGAAGATATAGATGGAGATAAGAACACAAAATCTCATATACATGATGATGTGGACTATTCAAAATTAGCTATAAAATGGGGCTATTACAAAGATGGAGAACCAAATGATGCTAAAGCACAAAAATTATTTGAGGAAAAGCGAAAAGAAAATCCTAATAAAGAAACAAAGGAAATTGTTGAAATGGTAACAGAGGACTTGGAAGAGGAAATAAGTGGTTCAAGAGACAGAAGATAGTATAAATTATTTTATCTGCTTAGGCTTTAAAATTTAATGTAAGATAGATTAATCTGTTTAGTTAATAGAAAAAATAATAAAATAGAAGAATAAAAAATCACCTTTTAAATATAATTTAGAAGGTGATTTTAAGTTGAAAAAAAGAATCTTATATGTATGTATAATAAGTATATTAATAATAATATTTTGCGTGTCATGTGTGTATGCAGATGATGTAGATGAAGAGGAAATGTTAGCAGATGAAGTAAAAGAATTAGCATTAGAAACTACTGCAAAAGTAAGTGAAGAGCCAGTACTTAATGCGAGAGCAGCAGTCATATATGATAGAAAAACGAAAGAAATTATATGGGGAAAAAATGAAACAGAAAAAAGAGCAATGGCATCTACAACAAAAATAATGACAGCAATAGTTATAATAGAAAAAGGAAATTTATCAGATGTTGTTACAATTTCAAAAAAGGCAGCAAACACAGGTGGTTCAAGGTTAAAAATAAATACTAATGATAAAATAAGTGTAATAGATTTATTATATGGATTGATGCTAAGGTCTCGGAAATGATGCAGCAGTAGCACTTGCTGAATATGTAGGTGGAAATATAGAAGGTTTTGCAGAACTTATGAATAAAAAAGCAGAAGAAATAGGACTAAAAAATACGCACTTTGTTACACCACATGGATTAGATGATATTGAACATTATACAACGGCATACGAACTTGCTGTATTAACAGATTATGCTTTAAAAAATGATACATTCTCTAAAATAGTCAATACAAAAAGTACAACGATAAGCATAAATAATGTACCAAGAAGCATATATAATACAAATGAATTATTAGGAACACTAAATGGAGTAGATGGTGTAAAAACAGGATTTACAAACAATGCAGGAAGATGTTTGGTAACTTCTTGTACGAGAGATAATAATCAAATAATAACTGTAGTTTTAGGTTGTGATACAAAAAAACAAAGAACATCAGATAGTATGAAATTAATTGAATATGCATTTAAAAACTATACAAGAGTAAATTTAGAAGAAAAAATTAAAATAGAATTCGAAAAGTGGAAACAAATAAATAGTGAACGCATATATATTAATAAAGGTGAAAAAACAAAGGTAGAATTAGAGTTGAAAGAAATACATAAAAAGCAATTGCCTGTAAAAATAGGTGAAGAAAATAATATAGAGATTGAAATAAATGCAATATATGAATATGATGCTCCAGTAATAAAAAACACTAAAATAGGAAATATAGTGGTAAAGTATAATAACAAAGTAGTTGAAAGCATAGATATAATATGTTCAAGAAATGTAGAAAAGAAAGGAATTTTTTCATACTTTAAGGAATTACTATCTGTAATACCTAATTATGAATTTCCTTAAAAATACAATAAGCTTATAAATTTTTGAAATAAATGTAAAATATAAATATAGAATTGAGTAATAAATTAAATATAATTTTATAAAAATTTAAATTTAACGATAAAATTTAAATCCATATATTGACTTTTAGCAATATTTTTGTTATTATAATAATGCTTTGTAAAAAGCATATGCGGAAATAGCTCAGTTGATAGAGCGCTGCCTTGCCAAGGCAGAGGTCGCGGGTTTGAGCCCCGTTTTCCGCTCCATTATATACTTATAATAAACATATTCATGAGTATAAAATCTAAATATTCGGCGCTATAGCCAAGTGGTAAGGCACGAGTCTGCAAAACTCTGATCCCCGGTTCAAATCCGGGTGGCGCCTCCAACAAAAAATCGATAAAATGTTGATATACCAACGTTTTATCGATTTTTATATATTTTTATTTATTTTTTTACACTCATCAATAATTTTATCAAAATCAGAAATATACTTTTTATCTTTCTTAAAATCTCTAAAATCCGTATTTTCCTAAGTAAATTCACATAAAATATTGCAATTGTAACAAAAATGTAATATAATTGTAATATATGGCAAAAAATTGAAATGGAAAATAGAGAAATCTATTTCCGTAAAGGCATTTTAGATACTTTTTGAAAATATTTTGAAATATAAAAAATAGTGGTAAATATTGCTATTGACGAATTTACAAAAGGCAACTAAAATAAAATATAGATAGATATAACTAAAATAAAAGGATGGTAAAGTTATGAAGTTTAAAAAGGGATTATTACAAACAGTAATTATGGGTACAGCACTAGTAGGAATTCTTTCTGTTTCAACTAGTAGTCAAGCAAGTGTAAATAATGCTGGAAAACTATTAAAAATGAACACTCCAACATATCGTGCGTCAGGTTATGCATACCAAGCAGGGTTAAAGTCAGCTAGTGGAATTAAAGAACAAGATATGTGGAAAATTTATGAATACAACACAAATGGACAAACAATAAAAAATAAGAATAATGGAATTTATTGTTTAAAAATGGGTGTTGGTTTTGGTTCATCTAGAGGAAGTGCTACACAAGAGAGATTATATAATGTGTATGCAGATATGAAAAATCCTATAGAATCAGACAAATCAATTATTAATAGTTATAAAGCAACACTTCCAAGTGCAGAAAATTATAATGCAATAGTATGGATTTTAGATCATAGTTATGTACCAGCGCCAACAACTAGTCCAACTGCAGAACAAATTGCAGACGCGGCAGCGTATAAACAAGAACTATTAACTAATGCTGGTATTCCAAATAGCAAGATGAATGATGATTTAATTGATATTGTACAACAAATAGCAATTTGGTATTTCACAAATAATGACCAATATAAAGCAGACGAAATTACAACAATACAAGCTAAACTTGCAAGTCAATTAAACTATGATTCAGTAGATGATGTATTTAACAATTGGGATTTAAGTGATGATATTTATGCATTATATACATATTTTATAAATGGAGGAAATGCTAATAAAAATGCAGATCCAAGTACAACTGCTACAAATCCAGTTAAATTTACTTCAAATACATCAAGAGTAACATTAAATGGAGATTATTATATTGCAGGTCCTTATAAAATAGAACAAATATCAGATAAAGTATATACATTAGATGGAATGTTAGTAAGTGCTAATAACCAAGCTATGAACTATACTTTACTAGATAGCAATAAACAAGACACAACAAAAACTTTAAAAGAATTAATGGGAGAAAACTTCTATTTAAAAATACCATCTACACAAAATATAGAAAATGCTAAATTTAAAGTAGTAACAAAAATGAAACAAAATACAGTTACTTATTGGACAGTTTCAAATCCAAACAATGATCAACCAGTAGCAGAAGTAACACCAGAAGAGAAAGTATTTGAAGAAGAAGTAACACTTAATTTATCAAACTTTGACTTGGCATTAAGAAAATTCATTACAAAAATAAATGATGTAGCTGTAGATCCAAGTAGAGAACCAGTAGTTACAGCTCAAACTATAGAAGCATTAAAAAATAAAACAATTACAACAGTAACTAAAACACATACAAAAACTCCAATTCAAGTAAAAATAGGAGATACAGTTTTATATACAATTAGAATATACAATGAAGGCGAGATAGATGGATATGCAAAAGAAATAACAGATTATTTACCAGCAGGATTAACATTAAAACCAAATAGTACAATAAATACAGAAAATGGATGGACAAATCCATCTGGAGATGGAAAAACAATAGTAACAAATAAATTAGCAAATAGATTACTTGCTAAATTTAATGGTTCACAAGTAGACTATGCAGATGTACAAGTAGAATGTATAGTAAATGCACAAGCGTCAGAATTTGAACAAAGTTTAAAAAACGTAGCTGAAATTACAAATCATACAGACGAAAACGGAAATTCAATAACAGATAGAGATTCTGTTTCAAAAGATTTAACAGATGATCAAAAAAATAATTATAATCCAGGAACTTCAGAAGAAGGATGGGGTTATGAAGATGACGATGATTACGAAGAATTAATATTACCAGGAAAACCATTTGACTTAGCACTAAGAAAATTTATTACTAATATAAATGGAAAAGAATTAGTAAAAGAAGATGGTACATATTTAAGAGAGCCAACAATTGATTTAACACCATTAATAAATGGTACGGGTACAACAGCTGAATATAAACATCCTAAAAATCCAGTTGGAGTAGCTGTAGGAGATATAGTAATTTACACATTAAGAATATATAATGAAGGTGAAATAGATGGTTATGCAAGTAAAGTTACAGACTATTTACCACCACAATTAGAATTCGTAATTGATGATGAAGAAAACTTTAATGCAAAATATGGATGGGTAATAGATTCTTCATTAAGAAAAGCAAGCACATCATATTTAGCAAAACCAACAATAGATCCAGAAGATACATTAATTAAAGCATTTGATGGAACAACATTAGATTACAAAGAATTAAAAATTAAATGTAGAGTAAAATCTACAAAAGATTTAAATAAAGTAATAACAAATATTGCTGAAATTACAGACTTTACAGATGCTAATGGAAATACTATAAGAGATAGAGATTCACAAAAAGAGAATGTAGTTTTACCAAGTGATGAAAATTTACCAGATTATAAAGGAAATGAAGCTAATAAATCAATATTATCAGATAGCAATTATCATTATAAAGGACAACAAGACGATGATGATTTTGAAAAATTAATATTAGAAGAATTTGACTTAGCATTAAGAAAATTTATTACAAAAGTAAATGAAACACCTGTAACAAATAGAGTTCCAGTATTTACAAATGTAAAAGATAAAAATGGTAATTATATATATGAACACACAAAAGAACCAATAGAAGTAGAAAGTACAGATATTGTTGAATATACACTTCGTATATATAATGAAGGTGATATAGCAGGATATGCAAAAGAAATAAAAGATAATATTCCAGAAGGTTTAGAATTTTTACCAGAAAATGAAACAAACAAAGAGTATCGTTGGATTATGCTTGACGAAAATGGAGAGAAAACGACAGATGTAAGTAAAGCAAAATATATAACAACAGATTATTTATCTAAAGAACAAGAAAAAACACAAGGCTCAAACTTAATACAACCATTTGATAGCACAAGAACATCACCAGATTTCAAAGAAGTAAAAGTAGCATTTAAAGTATCAGCATCAAATACTTATACAGGAATTATTACAAATACAG
Source organism: uncultured Clostridium sp. (assembly GCA_900553405.1). Classification (GTDB taxonomy): domain Bacteria; phylum Bacillota; class Clostridia; order TANB77; family CAG-508; genus UMGS1663. The sequence goes on from USDF01000019.1 coordinate 20,082, forward strand.
CTGAAATTTCAGATGATTCAGATGAAAATGGTAATAAAATAGATGATAGAGATTCTACACCAGATAATAACAATCCAAAAGAAGACGATATAGATGTAGAACATGTAAAATTAAGTTACTTTGACTTAGCATTAAGGAAATTCATTACAGCCGTAAATGATAAAGAACTTGTAGATGAAAATGGTAAATATATAAGAGAACCAGTAGTTAATGTAACACCATTAGTAGAAAAAACAGGTACAACAGCTATTTATAATCATCCAAAAGATCCAGTAGAAGTAGAAAATGGAAACATAGTTACTTATACTATAAGAGTATATAATGAAGGAACAAAAGATGGTTATGCAAAAGAAATTAAAGATGATTTACCAGAAGGACTAGAATTTTTACCAGATAATGATACAAATAAAACATATAGATGGGTAATGTTAGATAAAGATGGAAATGCAACAACAAATGTTAAAGAAGCAGTATCTATTAAGACAGATTACTTATCTAAAGAACAAGAAGTGGAGGCAGGAAGAAACAATTTACTTGTAAAATTTGATAGTGCAACAATGAAAGAGCCAGCTTACAAAGATGTAAAAATAGCATTTAAAATAACAGAACCAAATACATCAGACAGAATATTAATTAATAAAGCTCAAGTTTCAAACGATTCTGATAAAGATGGAAAAGACATAATTGATATTGATTCAACTCCAGACAAATGGATTGACAATGAAGATGACCAAGACATTGAAAAAGTTAAAGTAAAATATTTTGATTTAGCTTTAAGAAAATGGGTAACACAAGCAATAGTAATAGACAATGGTAAAGAAACTGTTACTGAAACAGGTCATAAACCAGAAGATGATCCAGAAGAAGTTGTAAAAGTTGAAATTAAAGAGGGAAGATTAAACAAAGTAGTAGTTAAATTCCGCTATAGCATTAGAGTTTACAACGAAGGTGAGATAGCAGGATATGCTAAGGAAGTTAAAGATTATATTCCAGAAGGATTAAAATTTGTTCAAGCTGATAACCCAGAATGGACTCAGTTAGAAGATGGAACAATAGTAACAGACCAATTAAAAGATACTTTATTACAACCTGGAGAATATGCAGATGTTGAAGTATTACTTACTTGGATAAATGGAAAAAATAACTTTGGATTAAAAACAAACGTAGCAGAAATAAGCAAAGACTACAATGATAGCAATACACCAGATATTGACTCTACACCTAATAATAATAAACCAGGTGAGGATGATATAGATGATGCACCAGTTATTTTAACTATTAAAACAGGAGCAAATGATACAATACAATATATTACTTTAACAACTATAGGTCTTACAATATTAGCATCAGGAGTAGTATTAATTAAAAAATACGTATTATAAATTATAATATGACGCAAAGGCAACATTGCCGTTTGCGTCATATTTTTGCTTTATTGGGGCTCCATTGGGGACGTTTCCTAAAGGTTAATCTGTCCCTTTTGGAGTAAAGTTAATATATTTGTTTAACAGTTATAACTACCAAAAGGGACAGATTAACCTTTAGGAAACGTCCCCAATGGTAATTGTTAAAAAAGCCTAATAAATTTAATGGAAATTATTGCAAACAGAGAAGTCTAATGATATAATTTCCGTAGGAACAAAACGAGATATTTATTTAGAGGTGGGAAAATAATGAATCAAATTTTATATACAAATACTCCTAAAAAAGGTGGAACTTTAGAAATAAAAACAGTTCTTAGAATTTTTGCAATTGCATGCATTATATTTGGACTTATATTAGTAGGACAAGCATCATATGCAATAATTACTAAAAAAGGTGAAGAAAGTCAAAGTGAGCCACTAATAAATGTTACACAATCAGAGGATATTTTAAACATAAGTATAAAACATGATAAATTAATAGATAAAATTATTTATTCTTGGAATAATGGAGAAGAAGTTGTTTTACAAGGTAAAGGTAGAAAAGAAATAAACGAAAAAATACTTATACCAGTTGGAACAAATACACTAGTACTAAAAGTAACAGATATTAACGGAAAAACAGCAACATATAGTGAAATGTATGAACTACAACAAGGCGATACTATAAAGCCAGAAATAGAATTAGTAGTTGAAAGTTCAAAGGTAAAGATAGTAGCTAAAGATGAAACAGCTTTAAGTTATATGAGCTACTACTGGAACAATGAAGATGAAACTAAAATAGAAGCAAGAGAAGAATCACCAAAACAAATAGAAGATAAAATAGATATTCTAAAAGGTGAAAATACTTTAACAATCATAGCAGTAGACAAAGCAGGAAATGAAACAGTAAAAGAACAAGTATTTAAAGGTGTAAAAAAACCAAAAATAGAACTTTTAAGAGAAGGTAATGAATTAATTGTAAATGTTACAGATGAAGAAGGAGTTCAAAAAATAGAATATACATTAAATGGTCAATTCTATACAACAGATCCAGAAAATACAGGAGCAGCTTTAAATATGAAAGAAGTACAATTTAGACAACCTTTGTCAGCCGGAGAAAATAAAATAACAATTAAGGCTTATAATATTAATGGATTACAAGAAGAGGTTTCAGGAGAGACTACAATTTAGGAAAAACAAGAGAGGAAAATGATGGAGACAATATTATATTTCCTTACATATTTTGTTATATACTCATTTGCAGGTTGGGTATTAGAGTCTGTTTCTAAATCTATAGCACAAAAAAAGTTAGTAAATAGTGGATTTTTAAATGGACCTATATGCCCAATTTATGGTTTTGGAGCATTAATAATGTTATTATCTTTGAATGCTTTAAAAGAGAAACCATTGATATTATTTATTGCAGCTTTTATTATGCTATCTGCATGGGAATATATTGTAGGGGTACTTTTAGAAAAAATTTTTAAAACAAAATATTGGGATTACTCTCATTTGAAATTTAACTTTCAAGGAAGAATATGTTTGAAAAATTCTATATATTGGGGAATACTAGGAGTAGTATTTATATGTTATATACATCCATTCATAGAAAGCTATATAAAAACAATTCCAATAGATTTATTGTTATATTTAGATATTATATTGGGAATAACAATAATTGTAGACTTAATTGTAAGTGCTATAGCAGTAACTAATTTTGAAACTATGATTAATAAAATTAACGATATGGGTATTACGATAAAAGAAAAAGTAAAAGAATTAAAAGAGTTAAAAGATAAAAATAAACAAAAAATTATTAACATAGAGAAAAGTGCTATAGAGAATGCTGAAAATAAGATTAAGGAACTAAAAATTAGTCAAGCAAAATTAAAGCTTAGAATATATAGACAGGCTAATCGTTTGAAAAAGGCATTTCCTAGTATGAAATCAGAAACAATAACTAAATTTTTAAATCAAAAAATAGATTTAAAGAAATTGAAACAAAATATTAAAAAGAAAAATAAGGAGTAGTTATGGTACAAGAAATTTATATAATTGATGATGAACCAAATTTAAGAGAAACTTTGAAAAGATTATTTGAAGAAGATAAAAGTTATCGATTTAAAAGTGTACCTACAGAAGAATTAGATGTTGCACTAAAAAATATTCCTTCATTAATAATAATAAACGAAGATAATATAGATGAAGACATTATTTCAATATGTGAGAAAATAAAAAAGGACGATGATAATACTATAACACCAGTTATTGTGTTATCTTCAAATAAAGATCACGATCATAGAATAAATCTATTAAAATTAGGAGTTTCACATTATATTATAAACCCAATAAATGAAGACTTTTTCTATTATACAATACAGAATACATTAAATTTAATTTATATTAACAGAAGAGTAAGCCCATTAACAGGACTTCCAGGAAATGTACAAATACAAGCAGAAATGAAAAAAAGATTTTCATTAAAAGAAACATTTGCAATGATATATATAGATTTAGATAATTTTAAAGCATATAATGATATATATGGATTTTTAAAAGGAGACCAGATTATTAAATTTACAGCAAAAACTATACTAAAAAATGTACATACAGATGAATATGAAGATAGTTTTGTAGGTCACATTGGTGGAGATGACTTTGTTGCAATAGTATCTGAAACTGATTATGAAAAGATTTGTCAAAATATAATTACAGATTTTGATACAAATATTTTAAAATATTTTACAGACGAAGATGTTGAAAGAGGATATTTAGAAGTAGAAAATAGAAAAGGTATTATGGAACAATTTCCACTTACATCTATATCTATAGGAGTTGTAGAAGTAGAAGAAGGTAGATTTGCAAATGTATTAGAAATAGGAGAGGCTGGTGCTAGTGTTAAACATTTAGCTAAAACTATTCAAGGAAGTACATATGTAATTGATAGAAGAAAGCATAATGAATGTTAAGAGGTAAACTTGAGAAAATTGTAAAAATTTTATAAATTATACATTTTTGAATATAACGAAAAAGGGATGAAATTGGAAATGAATTCAAAAATAAAAAAGATGCTACAATTAGAACTAGGAATTTTATTTTTAGTTCTAATTATTTTTATAATAACAAAAACTAAATTAATATATTTAATACCAAATTGTTTGATTAATACATATTTTGGTGTTTTATGTCCAAGTTGTGGAGGAACAAGGTGTGTAATAAATCTGCTACAAGGAAACTTTGTACAAAGTTTCTTATATCATCCAGTATTTTTTATAACAATTACATATTTGATTTTAGTTAATATCTTGTATATAGTGAATTCGTTTAAGAAGAAACAAATATTAACATTTTTATATCCCAAAACGAAATTCTGGATAATATTTACAATCGTTATAATAATATTTACTATATGTAGAAATATCGGAAATTAGAAAATTATAAACCAAATAGTTGAATAATGAAAGTAAAGATAAGTAAAATAAAAAGCATACGGAAAACAGCAAATTAGAGTTAATATTACAATAATATAACAATAGTAATAAAAAAAACACATAAACTTAATATTTGAAATAAAAGCTTGAATAGCCCCAATTTCCGTAAAATTCTATAATGTAATATATAAATAAATATAAAATAAGTGTAATTGACACTTATTTTTTTTTATTTAATAATTTTAATAATATTATTATTTAATAAAAACATGCGAAAGTATGCTAATAAGTAAAACACAAGAATGTGTTAAAAATAAAAATGGGGGGAGAATAAGTTGCTAGTGATTAACAAAGTACAAGAAATGCTAAAAAAGAGAAAAAAACATAAAGCAATGTTACTTGCAATAATACTTACGATGATGATACCAATCGTCGGCATAAGTATTTATTCACATGCAGATACTACAAAAATATTAACACCAGATGAAAATCAGTATTTAGAGCTAAAAGCAACGTCAATAATAGAAAAGGAAGACGGAAACAAGCAACTTATTATGGAGTTGTGGGGACACGATTTAGAATTTAAAGGTTTTAGTGTTAGATTTTCTTATGATAGTGACAAGTATAAGCTTTCAGATATTACAACAAACGAAGTAACAGATGATTGTGAAAAATACTTTAAGTTTGAAAATGAATTTTCAGATGTATTAGAATTTTTTGACATAGATTATAGAGGACTAGGAGATGGAGTAGAAGCAATGGTTTCATTTACACCACCAATAAATACATCAGAACATGTTATAGAAAAAGAAAATGTAGGAAAATTAATTCATACACGGAGATTCATTATTATTAGGAAAATTAAGTTTTAATATGATAACAGATACTTTTGATGTTTCAGAATTCAATTTGGTAGAAAATTTAAGTTATTCACCAAATACAGGAATAAAAATAGATTATACTGCCCAGGAAAGTTATCAAGCCCAATCTACATTTAGATTTACAGATGCAACAGCATCTAAAGATGCTTCACTAAAAAACTTAATAGTAAGTTTAGGAACAAAAGATGGAGAAGAACCTACATATAAAGAATACGAATTAACACCAACATTTGATAAAGATGTAAAAGAATATGAAATAACATTATTAGAATATGTAGACCAAATAAATATAACAGCAATACAAAATGACGAAAAAGCTACTATGAAGATTAAACATCCAAAAAGAGATGAAGATGGAAATCTTGTATATGAGGCAGATGGAACAACAATAGTATATGAAGAAAAAGAATTATTAAATAATACAGAACATATGATTACTTTAAACGAATTGGGAAAAGAAGATACTGATATAACAATACTAGTTACAGCAGAAGATGGAAAAACAATAGACGAGTACAAGATAAAAATAAAAAGACCATATGGAATAATAAAAGGAAAAATATATACAGCACCGACAGCATCAACAACAGGTAAATATATTGCTACAGTTAGAGTATATAAATCTGAAGACGTAAGTAAAATTATAAATTGGTCAGAGGTTACACCAGGAACAGATGATACCGTACATAAAGATTTAATGACTCTTACATCAAATAACATAAAAACAAATGATGATGGAACATATGAAATTTATGTAATTCCAAATAAATATGATATTTTACTAGATAAAGCAGGATATTTAGACGATGTATATATAGAAAGACAAGTAGATGAAGGCAATATTGTTGATTTAGGAGAAAGCGAACTAATAGCACGGAGATACTAATAAAGATGGAGTTGTGCAATTAATAGATTATGCAATGATATTAAATTCATTTGGTTTAGATAATACTAGTGAAGATTACAAACTAGACTATGATTTTAATGAGGATAACCAAATACAACTTATAGACTATGCGTTAGTATTAAATAATTTCTCAAAAACAAGAGTTATAAAATAGAGGAGGAAGAAAGATGAAAATAGCAGAAAATGAATTTACTAAAAACAAAAAGATATATGCATTGGTAATACTTATAATAATGATATCAAATTTATTTTCACCATATGGAGTGCTTACAAATAAAGTTTTTGCAGTACCAGCAACAGGAGAACCATATTATAGATTAACATTACTTAAACCTAGTGATAATCCTGATCCAGATGCAGAAGATATTGATGATGCTACATACTATTATTATTACGATTATATGAATGGAACGGTTGACACTCCAGAAGAGGAGCAATCAAGAGCAATAGTGATGGAATTATCAATAGAAGGTTGCAATTCTGTCAATAGTGCAGATATTTATTTTAGATGGAATACAGATAAATTTGTAGCAGGTCAGACAACAAAGCCAACTAGAAAAGGAACACCTTATTTAGAAGCTGCAATTGAATATACTAATAATTCAAAATATCCTGATGCAGATTTTGGTATAACAAATTGGGGTTCACCAGTTTATGAGATTTTAGATGCAAGTGCAGGAACATTAAGATTTACAGGTGGAATAGCAATAGGAAGTTCTTATTTAACTAGTGGAACAGTAGTTGGGCAATTCTTATTCTTATTAAAAGATGGAGTAACAATAGATGATATTACAACAGATGATATAAGCTTAGTAACAGGAGCTGTGGGATTGGAGCAAGGTTTACAAATAGCATACTTCCCAGATGGAAAAACAGCATATCACACAGATGGTAAAGATTATTTATTATTTAGTGGATTTTCTGCAGGTGCAAAACAAGTAAGCAGTGTAGAATTAAAAACTTCACCAACTAAAACACAATATTATGTAGGAGAAACACTAGATTTTACAGATGGAGAATTAACTATAAAATATGATGACGGTTCAGAAGAAAACATTTCAATTGCAGATGCTATAAGTAGCGGAAAATTAACAGCAGATAGCATAGTTGCTACAAATAGTAAAAAGGTAACACTAACATATGATAGTGAAACAGTAGATTTTGAATATTATGTATTGGATAGTCTAACAATTTCTAAAAATTTAAATAAAATGGACTATGAGCATGGAGATACAATTGAATTTGCTGGAGGAGAATTAACAGCGACTTATAAAAATAGTGCAGGAGCAAGTACTACAAAGGTTCTTAATATAGAAAGTGAAATAGCAGCAGGAAATTTGATAGCAGACAAAACAATAGCGGATGTTGACAATAAAACAGTTATGTTTACATATTTTAATAATAAAACTGCAAGTATAAACTTAACAGTAACAGATCCAATTGCAAGTATTTCAATAACAAAACAACCAAATCTATTAACATATGATGATGGAGAAACAATAAATTTAGCAGGTGGTCAAATAACACCTGTAACAAAAAGTGGAAAAACATTAACACCAGTTGCGACAAATGCGTCTACAGTTACAAGTTCTGAGACAACAGCTAGTATAGCTCAAGCTACAAACAAGTGGACAATAGCAGGAGGAGATGGACTACAAGCAGGAAATCAAAAAATAACTTTAACGTATGCAGGAAAAACAGCAGATATAACAATAGTTGTTAATGATACTGTATCAGGAGTATCTATAACTACTCAAGCTACAGCTGAAAATAAATATGGAACACCAGTAGGTGCTTTAAACTTTGACGGATTAGTAGCAACAATTACTACAACAGGTGGAGGAACATTTACAGTAGGTGCAAGTTCACTTACAATAGATACAACTACATATAATCCAAATAGTGTAGCAAAACAATCACTTCCTGTAAAATATGGAACTATAAGTTCTACAAATAATACAGAAATAACATTAAGTAATTATATAACAGGAATAAGTGTAAACTTTACACAAACAGAATTTGAATATGGAACAGAACTTGGAAATGTGCTAGCAAAAGGAACATATGTAGAAAATTATGCAGATGGAACTACAAGTAGTCCAAAGGCAATAACAAGTGATATGGTAACAGGATATGTTGCATCACCAGCAGCAACATTATTAACAAACCATAAATATAATGAAACATTAACAATAAAACTTTCTACATCAACAAGCTCATTTGATCAATTACCAGCAGTAGCTACTCAAGTTATTACATTAAAAGATGTACCAGTAAGTATTGATGTAGCATCAAAGCCTAATAAAATATCTTATAATTATGGAGAAACTTTCTTAACAAACGGAGGACAAATAAAAGCAAATTATAAGAGTGGTGCAAGTCAAAATATTTCTATGGGTGCAAATACAGTAACACTTACAGAGACAGATGGATCTAATATAAATATGAGTCCAGCAGTAAGTGAATTTGTAAATGGAAAAGTAACAAAAACTATAAAAGTAAATTATACATCAGATGGAAAAACATTTGATACAAGTTTTGATATAACAATAAAAGATAGTGTAGACAGCATAGCAATAACAACAAATCCAAAATTAGTATTTGAACATAACGATACTTTTGATGCTTCTACAGGAAAATTAACAGTAACATATAAATCTGGAAATTCAGAAGTAGTAAGTTTAGATGAAGCAAACATAACAGAAACTGATGGAACTACAGTAAATATGGCTCCAACTGCATCAAAATATACAAACAATCAATTAACAAAAACATTAAAAGTTGAATATGCAGGATTAACAACAAATTATAATATTACTTTAAAGAATACTGTAGCTACTATAACAGTTACAGCACCAACAAAAGTAACATATAATTTAAATGATAGTACTGATTTAACAGGAGGAAAGGTAACTGTAACAAGAAAGGCTGGAGATACAAAAGACTTAGCATTAACAGATACAAAAGTAACAGTAACAAACTTTGATACAAGTGCAGCTGGAACAGGTAAGACAGCAAATGTAAAATACACAGAAGAAGGAAAAGATTATACAAGTACATTTACATATGATGTAGTAAATAATATTACTGATATAGAAATAGTAGCTCCAAGTAAAACAGAGTATAAACATGGAGAAAATATAGCAACAAATAATGGAACAATAACTGTAAAATATGCAGATGAAACAACCTCTACAAGAACAATGACAGAAAGTATGATAACAGAAAATGATGGCTCTGCAGTAAATATGACTCCATCAAGTTATGATAATAGCACAAATAAATTAACAAAAACTTTAAAAATAACATATACAGAAGATGGAATAACAAAAACAGTAGATTATACAATAACAATAGTTAATACAGTAAAAGAAGTAACATTATATGGAACACCAAAAACAAATTATAACGTAAATGAAGCTATGCAACCAGGACTTTCAATATTGGTAACAAGAGAAACAGGAACTCCAGAGACAATAGAAGTAACATCAGATATGATAAGTAATTTTGATACAACAACAGAAGGAACAAGAACAGCAGTAATAACATATACAGAAAATGGAGTAACAAAAACAGTAAATTACGAATATACAGTAACAGATTCTGTAACAAGTATTTCAATAGATACAGCAGTAAAAGAAGCACAAAAATATAACGAAGAATTAGACTTAACAGGTGCAACAATTAAAGTTATAAGTGGAAAAGGAACAAAAGTAATAAGCTTAGAACAAAATATGATAAAGGCTGGAACATATAATAAGACAACATTAGGAGAGCAAACTGTAACAGTAGAATACGGAGGACAACAAACAACATTTAAAGTAAATGTAAAAGACTATGTAACAAAAATAGATGTAAATCCAGCAATATTAACAGGAACATATGGAGACACACTAACAAATATTATTAACAATAATAATGTTATGTACACAGTAACATATGCAAAAGCAGGAGATAAAACAGCAGTAGCAGTAAGTGAAAGTATGGTAACAGGATATAATCCAAATACACTTACAGCCCAAAACTTAACAGTAACATATACAGACTCAGATACATTAAGCTATACAAATGGACAAGACTTTACAGCAACATTAACAGTAACATTACAAGATGAGATATCAAACATAGAAGTAACAGCTCCAACAGTAGACCAAACATATAATTATGGAGGAACATTAGATTTAACAGGAGCAACAATAACAGTAAATTATGTAAGTGGAGCTACACCAAAAACAGTAACCCCAACTGTAAATATGGTAGTAGAAAAAGGAACAACAAATGCAGTAAACATGAGTCCACTAGCAAGTGAATTTACAAATAACAAATTAAATAAACAAGTAACATTAAAATACACAGAAGATGGAAAAGAAGGAAGCATAGATTACTTAGTAACAATAGTAAATGACGTAAAAGAAGTAAGTATGAATGTAACACCTAAAACATCTTACAATATAGGTGAA
>USDF01000020.1 GCA_900553405.1 uncultured Clostridium sp.
ATTTATCTTCTACAGAAAGTTATCATACTATGATAACTTTCCTAGAATATAAAAAGTAAAAAGCTACTTTAAAAAGTAACTTTTCTTAAACTTCCTATTGCTTTATCTGCAAGTTTTCCATATTTTATTTTTTTATCTTTTATTCTTTCTTCTAAAGAAGGTACTATTCCAAAGTTCGCATTCATGGGTTGGAAATTTTCATTATCGGTTGATATATAATTGCTCAGTGCTCCTATCATTGTATCTTTTGGAAATATTATTTTCTTATTTGTTTTATTAAAATTTTGTATTGCATTTAAAGAAGCTACCATTCCAGATGAAATTGATTCAACATATCCTTCTACTCCTGTTATTTGTCCTGCAAAATATATATTTGAATGTTCTTTCATTTTATAAGTACCATCTAGTAATTTTGGTGAATCTATAAATGTATTTCTGTGCATTACTCCGTATTTTATGAATTCTGCATTTTCTAACCCAGGAATTAAAGAAAATACTCTTTTTTGTTCTCCAAATTTTAAATTTGTTTGGAAGCCTACTATATTATACATTGTACCTTCGTCATTATCTTGTCTTAATTGAACTACTGCATATGGTCTTCTTGCTGTTCTTAAATCTGTAAATCCTACTGGCTTTAATGGTCCAAATCTTAATGTGTCTATTCCCCTTTTTGCCATAACCTCTATTGGCATACAACCTTCAAATATTTCTCTTTTTTCAAATTCATGTAATTCAACTATTTCTGCATTTACTAGTTCATTTACAAAATTTTCATATTCTTCTTTGTTCATAGGAAGATTTATATAGCTCTGTTCTTGATTTTCTATTCTTTTCTTCCACTCTTCTACATCTTCGTCTTTTCCTCGTTCTTCATCATATCTATTTCCATAAAAAGCTATGTTAAAGTCTATACTATCTTTTTCTATTATAGGAGCTGCTGCATCATAAAAAGCAAGTTCTTTTTCTCCTGTTAGTTTTTTTATTTCTTCTGCTAATTTATTTGATGTAAGTGGTCCTGTTGCTATTATTACTATTCCATCATTTATTAAATTTTCTAAAGATGTTACTTCTCTTCTTATTATTTCTATATTTTTCATGTTTTCTAAAGTATTTGTTACTTTTTCAGAAAACTTTTCTCTATCTACTGCTAATGCTTGCCCTGCTGGAACTGCAGTTTCATCTGCTACTTTTATAAGCAAGCTATCTAGCATTCTTAGTTCTTCTTTTAATAACCCACATGCATTTGTATGTAAGTTTGATTTAAATGAGTTACTGCATACTATTTCTGCCAAATTTTCATTTGTATGAGCTTTAGAAAATTCTTTTGGTTTCATTTCATATAGTTTCACTTTTATTCCTGCTTTTGCTATTTGGTATGCCGATTCCGCTCCTGCTAAACCTCCACCTATTATTGTTATATAATCTTTCATTTAATTTCTCCTAATTCTATTTGAACAATTCCATTATTTCTTCTTTAGAAAGTTTGTTTAAGAATGTTTCATTTGTAGATAATACATTATCTATAAGCTTTGATTTTCTTTCTTGTAGTTCATAAATTTTTTCTTCTATAGAGTTTTTGGTAATTAGTTTATACACTTGAACATTTTTCTTTTGTCCTATTCTATATGTTCTATCTGTTGCTTGGTTTTCTGCTGATATATTCCACCATGGATCATAGTGAATTACCATATCTGCTCCTATTAAGTTTAGTCCTGTTCCTCCTGCTTTTAATGAGATTAGAAATACCTTTTTATTTCCATCTTCATTGAATTCGTCTACAAGTTTAATTCTTTCACCAACTTTTGTTTGTCCAGTTAGTTTAGAATATTCTATTTTTTCTTTTTTTAGTTTTTCTTCTATCAAAGGAAACATCCCTGTATAACTAGAAAATAGTAAAATCTTGTGACCTGAATCTACAGCATCTTTTATTACTTCTATACATTGATTAAGTTTGCTACTTTCTGCTTTATAGTCACTTAAGAATAAAGCTGGGTGGCAACATATTTGTCTTAGTCTCATTAATAGTGCTAGTATTTTTATTTGGCTTTTTTCAAATCCATTAACATTTATTTCTTGCATCATTTCACTTCTAGCATTTTGCATATAAGACATATATATTTTTTGTTGTTCTTCTTCCATTTCATTATTAAGTACTGTTATTGTTTTATCTGGAAGTTCTGTTAAAACCTCTCCTTTTATTCTCCTTAATATAAATGGTTCTATAAGCATTTTTAATTTTCTCATAGCTGTGTTATCTTCATCTTTTACTATTGGCATTTCATATAATTCTTTAAATTTTCTATAACCAAATAGATATCCTGGCATTATAAAGTCAAATATAGACCATAGTTCTGATAAAGAGTTTTCTATTGGAGTTCCTGTTAAAGCATATTTTGTGCTTGCATTTATCTCTTTTATAGCTTTTGCATTTTGTGTATTGTTATTTTTTATATATTGTGCTTCATCTGCAATTATAAATTTGAATTCATAATTTAGCTCTTTGTATGTTTCTATATCTCTTTTTAATAAGTCATACGATGTAATTACTATGTTATATTTTGGTATACTTTTTATCTGCTTTACTCTTTCATCTGCATTTCCATGTATTACAAGTGATGTTAAATCTGGTGTGAATTTTTTTATTTCATTTTGCCAGTTTAGTGAAAGTGAACTTGGACATACAACAATACTTGGCTTTGGATTTTTTTCATTTTGTACATAGTCTAAAATTACTGCCAATAGTTGAATTGTTTTTCCAAGTCCCATGTCGTCTGCTAATATTCCACCAAATCCATAATTATCTAATACTTTTAACCACTTGTATCCTACCTTTTGATAACTTCTTAAAGATGCATTTAAATTTTTAGGTAAGTTTATTTCTTCATTTAGTTCTTTATTTTCAACCTTGTTTACTAACTCTTTGTAATTTTCATTTTTAGTAATTACTGTACCTTTTATATTATCTAGCATTCTGTCTAAATATAAACTTCTATATATAGGAAGTTTAACTTCACCTTTTTCTAGTTCTTTAAAGTTTATATCTAGCCCATTTGTCATGCTGTCTAAAAGTTCTATTGTTTCGTTTTTTTCTAATGTTATAAAACTTCCATCTTTTAATCTATGATATTTTTTCTTTAAGTGATATTTTTGCATTATTTCTTTTAATTCTGATGGCTCAAAATCTAAATTTGAGAAATCTACACTTAATAAATTGTTTTCTATTCTTACTCCTAAACTTCCAATTTTAGGTTCTTTTATTTCTTTTTTCTTAAAATTGTCTGTTGCTAAAACTTCAAATTTCTTCATATATGTTTCAATATCTGAAGATAAGAAATTATATATTAAGTTTTCATTAACCAAAATTAATCTTGCTTTTTCAACTTCTAACATGAAACCGGAATTTTTAAATATTTCTAAAACTTCATCTTCTTTTGCTACATCTCTTGCAAAGTCCATCTCTTGCTCTAATAATGGATTAAATTCTTTGTCCTCATATATAAATCTTATATCTGCTGTAATAAAATTTTGCTCATTATAGTCTAAATATACTTTTACAAAAAGTTCTTTTGGTATATATTTTTTTATTTCATCTTCATTTAAGCTACTTACTTCTATTTTGTCTCTTACTTTTGGAAATACTATTGAAAATAGTTTTGAAACTTCTTCCTTTGGAAATACTATATGGTTTGTAAAACTGTTTCTAAATGTTTGAAGTAATTTTAATGTCTCCTTAAAATTATCATCACATTTATATAAGATGTTTTGCATAAAGAAATATATAGCTTTTCTGCCTTCAATTACGTCATATTCATAAACATCTATGTTAGGAACTAATGCATATTCTTTTTCATTTTCTTCTTTTATTTCAAATTTTATTTCTGGTGTTTGTTTTAAGAATAATATTTTCTTTTCTATATTTTCTTTTTGAAGTATAACTTCTTTTCCCTCTAATACTTCAAATAATTCGTCCATACCTGTATTAGAAATAGTTATATAGCTATCTTCCATTGTTCTTCCATAATATGTGTATTGGTTTGTTGCTTCGTTTGCATATTTTATTATTTCTGCATACTTTAAAACGTATTGTAGTAGTGGTATTGAATCTTTATCAAATGCTTCTTCTTCGTGTACAAATTCAAGTTTTGTTCCATAACGATAAAATTCTTTTTTTTGCATTCTGTCGTAAAATTCTGCTAGATTCTTTATTTTATAAAATTGTTTTTCTCCAATTTTTACTTCCATTTTTAATGTTTTTAAATATGAATTATATATTAATTTTGGTTCTATTTTTATACTATGTGGCATAACCTTTATTTTATTTTGCTCGTTTGTTTCTTCATGAGTTGGATAAAAATTATTTATTAACTGTTTAAATTCACGATATTTTTCTTCTCTTTTTTGATATTTATTATACATTTGCATATCTGTTTGTTTTTGTTCTATATCTCCAGAAAATATTCTAACATAATTTTCGTTGTTACTAAATTCTATAGCTGTTGCTAGAATGTGTTTGCATGTTCCATAGTTTTTATGGTAGTCATCGCAATTACAGCTTACATCTTCTACTTCACCTTTTTCTACTTTTATATGGACATCATAAATTTCTGTGCCTCTTACTTTGGAGCGGATTTCAAAATTATTCTTATCTTCATAAGTTACTTTTGTTATTTTTACTTTTTTATCATCTACGTATTCTTCTGCTTTTTCTTCTCTTTCATTTCCTGCAGATGTACGTAGTTCTTTTAATATTTCTGGATTTACTATCATTTTTACTCCTTCTCATATTAAATTTCTCATTTTTACTAGTGATATATTATATAATATTTTACAAGATTTTACAAGAGGTATACTAAATAAAGAGACGATATTTTTACCGTCTCTTTTTATTTAATTTATATATTTTTCTATGCTTATATCTTCAAAACTAATGTATCTTATTGTTTTACTTACATCTTCTTTTAATTCTACTTGCACATATATACTTCTTAATTTATCATTTTTTCTTGCTACTTCTGATACATATTCATTATCGTTTATAGTTGCTTTTCTATTTTTTATATCTTTTATCAAATTTTCTATAAAGTCTGACATATCTGATTCTTTTATTCTAATAGTTTTAGTTGAATATTGCTCTTTATAACTTATATTTATAGTTATTCTTTTTATTTTTTGAACATCTTCTATTTGTTTTATTTTTCCTTCATAATATTCATCACTTGTTAATATTTTATTTAGTTCTTCTTTATAAAGGCTATTGTTTATATCATACTTTCTAGTTATTTTTCTACCATCTTTTAGTTTATATTCTAATGTATATTCAGTATATCCTTTTTTCTTTTCATCTACTAATTTTTGTTGGAAATCTATTATATTTTCTATATTTTGTTTTTCTTTAAAATTAATAGTTTCATTTCTCATTCCAAAACTAACTTCTTGCACATCTTCTGCTTTTGGTATTCTTGTTTCATAGCCAAAAGCGCCTGTATTTAATATTACAAATGTTATTGTTATAATGACTGCATATACTATAAATCCTATAATTGATTTAAATACTTTGTATGTCTTTTTTAATATCATTTCTATTATTAAATATGCTATTAAAGTTATAATAAATGAGGCTAAAAGTGTTCTTATATTGTGCTCTCCTATTACATCATAAAAATACATATATGAAAGTAAGTTAACTAAAAATGTAGCTGCGTATTTTATAAAACTTCTTATTCCTTTAAATGCTATAAATTCTTTTGTTATTTCCAACTCTCTCTTTTTGTATATGAAATATCCTAAAATTAGCATTACAATTATTGAAATAATATATATAATTATTGTAGATGTCTCAAATTCAATTGTTTGAGATAAATAATATGAACTCATTTCTCTAAAGTCTTCTATTATTTTTATAAATGGCAGTTTTGTAAATTCTTCAAAATTAGTAGAGAAACCTTTAAATCCATAAAGGACATCTTCTACAAATGCTGATGTTAATACAAGAACCCCTACAGGTGCATACATTAATATATAAGTAAGTATTCCATGTGAAATTTTTGATGCACAGAATGTTCCTATAAATGTAGCAAATGCAAAGAATATTGTGTTATACAACATGCAAACTCCAAACCATTTCATTATATCTGCAAATTGTAAGTATTTTCCCATTTCTCCTAGGTTCAATAATAATATTATAATTAGATTTACTAAAAATGGTATTACATACATTACTATTCCTGTTAAAATATTAGTTATATATAGCTTTCTCTTTGATATTGGAAGTCCATGTATAAATGAACTACTCTTTTCTTCGTTTGTATATTTAAATAGTAATATTGATACTAGTACTGGTAATACAAATATTGTTAACAATACTATTGGATTATATAAAATTTCTATATAATGTTCTCTATCATAATTATTTGGTGAATAATATGGCTCTATGCTATCTTCATCAACTACCTGCACAGTATTTGTTACATTACTTGTTGTATTATTTGTTATTTCATTTACAATATTATTGTTTATAGCAATAATATTTTCGTCTGTCACATCACTTATTGTTGGAGCACTTATCATAACTATGTCTGATGAATAATTTTGAGTCTCAGTACTTGTTTCTATTCTATTTTGTTGATTAATCATACCTGAATAATCTGCTTTTTCTTCATCTAACATAACTATATCGTTAATATAATCTGTTCTTCTTTCTTTTATATCATTTGTTCTTAATATCATTTGAAAAGTTGTTACTAAAAACAAAATAATGGTTGCTACCGCTGGAACAATCCAAAATCTTTTTATATTTGATTTAAATATTCCATAACTAAACATTTGCTTCACCTCCATTTTCAAACATAAATACTTCTTCTAATGATAGAGGTAAAAATTCCATTAATGTTAATTTGTATTTATTTAGTATGTCTTCTATTTCTTTTTGTTCACCTTTTACTATGAAATAATATACACTTCCTACTTTTTCTTCTTTTAATATAGAAAGTTTTTCTCTTATTTTACCTATTTGTGAGTTATTAGAAAATACAATTTGTACCTTTTGTATATTATTGTCTTTCTTTTCTAGTTCTTTCTCTAATACCATTTCACCATTTTTCATGATTCCTATATTTGTACATACATTTTCTAATTCTTTTAGGTTATGTGATGATATAATTACTGTCATTTTTCTTTTTTTGACTTCTTCTAATAGGATTTTCCAAACATTTTCTTTCATAATAGGATCAAGTCCATCTATTGGTTCATCTAATATCATTATTTCTGGATTACATGAAATTGTAAGCCAAAATGCTACTTGTTTCTTCATTCCCTTTGAAAGTTTATTAACTTTTCTTTTCACATCAATATTAAATATTTTTTGTAAGTCATTAAATTTTTCAAAACTAAAATCTTTGTATATTTTACTATAAAATTTAGCCATATCCTTGATATTATATCCATGGAAAAAGTATAAATCATCACTAATATAAGCTATTTTGCTTTTTACTTTTTCATTATCATAAACTTTCTCATCATCTACTAAAATTTCACCTTCATCTTGTTTGTACATTCCTATTAGGTGTTTTATTGTGGTTGTTTTTCCAGAGCCATTTGGTCCAACTAGACCATAAATGCTACCTTCTGGCACATTCATATTAAAATGATTTAATGCAGTAAATTTATCAAATTTTTTTACTACATTTTTGGCAGTAATTAACATTTTTTCCCCTCCTTTTTTCTATGGCTAAATTATATATTATCTATTTAACTTTTACAAGTTTTTTCCAAAAAACGCCTCAAAATCGTCAGGTACTTTTGGAGTAATTTCTGAAATATTGCAAATTAGCTACTCTTGTGCTATAATTTGTTTCATAAAATTGTATTTAATTATGAAATTGCATTATTTCATAAAAATGTAACTATTAATTTTTCAAAAAGAAAAGGAGACAGCTTATGAACAAATTTAAACGGTGGTACTATGAATTGACCAAAGAACAAGTAAATAAAATTGCAACAATAATGGCAATTATTGGTATTCTATTTGGTGTAATTAACTTCTTTATAACTTATTCGCTTGGAAGATTGCCAAAAGGAGATAAATTTTTCCTTTATATTCTTGCATCATGTTCTTTCCCCATTTTACTTGCTCTTTTAGTTTATGAAATATTCTGGTTTCTTCCTTCTAAGCAAGAATATATTTGGAAGAAAGAGTATGATGAAGTTATTGTTAAAGTAAGAGAGCGGTTTGGGTTAGGTCCTGAATTCAAAGAGGTTTTATATTCTCCCAAAGAAACATATTACAGCTTTATAGATTTTATTAAAATTTCTAATGAATTAGGAATTAAATACTTCGCTGAAGAAATTGATGGAGTAATCCTGGTAAGCGTTCGTAATATGGATGGAAAAGAATTAAAGTTATTAGAAATTGAAAATTATTATTTTTTTGACTCAAACTTTAAACCTAAAGAATAGTAAAATACCTAGAAACTAATTTAGTTTCTAGGTATTTTTTATAATTCTATATAATTGTGTTCACAAGCTCTTATTAGTCTATTCATAATTGCAAGGCCTAATCCATCTTTTTGCACTCCTTCTATTAGTACTATATCAGGATTATATGAATCTACTTTTCTTAATATTTTAAATATATTTTTAGTAACTTCTTCTAAAGTCTCTCCCATATCTATAATGTTGTTTGAATTATACCTTTTTAAATTTTTTGTATGGCATACTATTAATGGATTTCTATATTTTTTAGTAGCTTCATTTATATAGTCTACCATTTTTCCATTTTATTTCTTCTTTTTAGTTGTTTTTGTAGTCTTCTTCTTTGCTGTCGTTTTCTTTTTAGCAGTGGTCTTCTTTTTTGCTTCTACTTCTACTGTCTCTTTTGGCTCCCATTTTTCTCCTGGCTTTGGTTTATCCCAAGAAATATAATTACAGCTTGCAGGATTATTTTCGCAAATGTAGTAATTTCTTCTTCTTTTTGTTTTTCTTACTTGCACTACTCCTCCACATACTGGGCATGGTACGTCTATTGTTTCTATTATTGGTTTTGCATTTTTACATTCTGGATAGCCTGGACATGCTAAGAACTTTCCATATCTTCCATATTTGTATACCATCATTCTTCCACATTTTTCACATTGTACATCAGATACCTCATCTTCTAATTTTACATGTTCTAGTTCTTTTTCAACTTTATCTAATGTTACTTTAAATGGTCCATAAAAATCTCTAATTACTTGTTTCCATTGTTCTTTTCCTTCTGCCACTTCGTCAAATTCTTCTTCTATTTTTGCTGTAAATGCTACATTTATAACATCTGGGAAGCTTTCAACTAATAATTTATTCACCACTTTTCCAAGTTCTGTTGGCATTAGTTGTTTTTGGACTTTTTCTATATATCTTCTCTCTAAAATTGTTGTAATTGTTGGTGAATAAGTACTTGGTCTTCCTATTCCTTTTTCTTCTAATACTTTTACCAAACTTGCTTCTGTATACCTTGGTGGTGGCTCTGTAAAGCTTTGTTTTGGATTTATTTCCTTTTTAATAACTTCTTCATTTACTTCTAGCTCTGGTAATGTTTCGTCTTCTTGTTTTTTCTTTTTATCTTCTTTTACATTGTCTTCAGATTCTACATATAAAGCCATGAATCCTTTGAATTTTAATGTTTGACCATTTGCCTTAAAATTATATTCATTTGCCTTTATATTTACTGCAACTGTATCATAAATAGCCTGTGCCATTTGACTTGCTATAAAACGATTGTATACTAATTTGTATAGTTTGTATTGATCTGGAGTTAATGAACTTTTTATTTCATCTGGCTCTAGTTCTATATAAGTTGGTCTTATTGCCTCGTGTGCATCTTGTGCGTCTTTATTTGTTTTATAATATCTATTTTCGTAATAGTTTTCTCCATATTCTTTTACTATATGCTTTTTAGCTGCATTTCTTGCCTCATCTGAAATTCTTGTAGAGTCTGTTCTCATGTATGTAATTAAACCAACGCTACCTTTTTCAGGAACTTTAACACCTTCGTATAAACCTTGTGCTACACTCATTGTTTTCTTTAATGTAAATCCTAACTTTCTTGAAGCTTCTTGTTGCATTGTACTTGTTGTAAATGGTGGTGCTGGTGTTCTTTTCTTTTCACTCTTTTTAATGTCTTCTACAATGTATTTTGCTTTTTCTATATTTTTTAATATTTCGTCTATTTCCTCTTTTGAATGGATATCTATTTTCTTTCCATTTTTTCCATATAAATGTGCTTCAAAAGTTTTTTTAGACTTTTCTTCTAATAAAGTTACATATATATTCCAATATTCTTCTGGAATAAATTTTTCGATTTCTTCTTCTCTATCTACTATTAATTTTACTGCTACAGATTGCACTCTTCCTGCTGATAAACCTTTTTTTACCTTTTTCCATAAAAGTGGACTTATTTTATAACCTACTATTCTGTCTAAAACTCTACGCGCTTGTTGCGCATCTGTTAAATTCATATCTATTTTTCTTGGATGTTTTATAGATTCTTGTACTGTTTCTTTTGTTATTTCGTTAAATGTTACTCTACAAACACTATCTTCTGGAATATTTAATATGTGTGCTAAATGCCATGCAATTGCTTCTCCTTCACGGTCAGGGTCAGTTGCAAGGTACACTTTTTTACTAGATGCCGCATCTTTTTTTAAAGATTTTATTAAATCTCCTTTTCCTCTAATATTTATATATTCTGGTTCAAAATCATTTTCTATATCTACTGCAAGTTTAGATTTTGGTAAATCGCGAATATGTCCCATAGATGCTACTACTTTTGTACTTCCACCTAAAAACTTTTTTATAGTATTGGCTTTTGCAGGTGATTCCACAATAATTAATTTATCTGCCATAATACTCTCCTTTATTTTTATTACCTATGTATTCTAAATTATTTTTATTACTTTTGCAAGTAGTTTAGTATAAAAAATTAGTAAAGCCTTATTTCTTTACTAATTTTTTTATTTCATTATATATTTTATTTTGGGCATCATTTGTTTGTAATTTTAAAGCATTTATCCCCATTTGTTTCATAATTTGTGGATAATCTACCATACTTTTTATATTTTTGTTTAGTTGTTCTGCTGTTAAATCTTTATTTAGTATAATTTTCGCTGCTTGCACTTTTTCTAATGCTTTTGCATTATATAATTGATGGTCATTACTTACATTTGGAAGTGGCACTAATATTGAAGGCTTACCTAAATTTGAAATTTCTGTTATTGTCATTGCCCCACTTCTAGCAACAATTATATCTGAGATATTCATTATTTCTTCCATATTATAAATATATGGAACAATCTTCATATTCTCTATCATATTTATATTTAAGTTTTCATCTTCTAATTTCTCTTTTATTATATCATATTGCTTTGGTCCCGTTGCCCACATAATTTGATAATCTTTGTTTAACTTTTGCTTTGCTATTCCTATTATAGCCTCGTTAATTGCTTGTGCTCCTTGGCTTCCACCAAACACCAATACTATAGGTTTATTTTCATCTAAACCTATTTTGTTTTTCATTTCCTTTTGTTCTTGTATAGAATACTCTTGTTTTGTTATTTTAGTTGGTGTGCCTGTGAACACTACATTTTTAGCATTTTTTATTCTATTTATTGCATCTTTAAAAGAAACTAATATGGTATCTGTTTTTTTACTAAGCATTTTTACGGCTTTTCCTGGAAAAGCATTGCTTTCGTGAAGCATTGTTGGAATTTTCAAGCTATGTGCTGCAGATATTGTTGCTCCACATATGTAGCCACCTGTTCCAATTACTATATCAGGATTAAATTCCTTTATTATTTTTTTAGCCTCACCATAACCTTTTATAGTTTTTATTATCTTCTTAATATTATCTATTGATATCTTTTTACTTAATCCATACGCATCTATTGTTTTTAATTCATAACCTGCTCTAGGTACTAAATCATTTTCTAACCCTCTATTTGTTCCTATAAAAATAATTTCTGAATTCTTTTCTTCTTGTTTTATTTTATTTGCGATTGCTAATCCCGGATTAATATGTCCTGCTGTTCCCGCTGCTGCTATAATTACTTTCATAAAACTTCTCCTCTAAAACGTGGTAAAAGGGCCGCCCCTTCTTACCACATTTTTTTCTACATAACTAAACTTTTTTACATGTGGTAAAAAGGGGCGGCCCTTTTACCACGTTTTAAACTTTTGAACCTGCTCTAGATATATTTAGCAATACTCCCATACTGCATAACAATATAAGTAATGCTGTTCCTCCATAACTAAAGAATGGAAGAGACATTCCTGTTGCTGGCATAGATGATGTAACAACTGCTATATTTATTATTGCTTGTATTCCTACAAGTGATGTAATTCCAACTGCAAGTAAGCTGCCAAATGAGTCTGGTGCTTTCATTGAAGTTAAAATTCCTCTCCATATAAATATTGCAAATAATGCTATTACTACTAAACATCCTACAAATCCTAGTTCTTCTGCTATTATTGCAAATATGAAATCATTATGTGGTTCTGGTATATATAAATATTTTTGTTTACTTTGTCCTAGTCCTACTCCAAATAGTCCTCCTGAACCTATTGCATATAGTCCTTGAATTACCTGCCAACCATCTCCTGTTGGATCTTGCCAAGGATCTAAGAATGTTGTAAGTCTTGCCAAACGGAATGATCCTTTATCTGCTCTTGTTGCTAGCATTAGCATTCCAGCAACTGCTGCTGAGCCTCCTGCTATTGCTATTGTTATAAAATCTTTTATTTTTGTTCCCGCCATTATCATCATTATTGATGTTATGGCAATAATAACAACTGATGCACTTAAGTGATCTTGTATAAAGAACAAAATTGCAATTGGTGGTACTAAAAAGCAAAGTGATTTAAAACATCCCTTCCAAAAGAAGCCCAACTCATTTTTATGCTCAGTTAAATATCCTGCATAAAATACAATTAATGCTACTTTTGCTATTTCTGATGGTTGAAAATTACCAAATCCTAAATTTATCCATCTTCTTGCACCTTTAACCTCTACCCCTATTCCTGGTATTGCTACTGAAAATAATGCTATTATAGCAATAACATACGCTATTTTATAAAAATTCTTATATATCCTATAATCTATTCTAGATATAAAAAACATTAATACAATTCCAACTATCGCAAAACCTAGCTGTTTTAATACATATGTATAACTATTTCCATTTGTTGAAAGTGAAGATGGTGCACTAGCAGAAAGCACCATTATTATTCCTAATGACAATAATAAAAATATTGTAATACATAATGCGAAATCAAATGGTTTTTGATTCGATTTTATTATTTTTTTCTGTTTCTTTTTTTGCACTTTCTTCCCTTCCTTTCATTAATAATTTTTATGTAGTCTTTCCAAAAGTACATTTTCCTTTTAGAGTAAAATTTTTAAATCGCGAATATTCCTATAATACATACTATTAATGTAACTATGCTAAATACTGATACTACTTTATTTTCTTTCCATCCAGAAAGTTCAAAATGATGATGAAGTGGAGCCATTTTAAATACTCTATTTCCTGTTCTTTTAAAATGTGCTACTTGAATCATTACAGATAATGTTTCAAGTATTGGAACTAATGCAATAATTAAAAGTAATAATGGCATTTTTAAATATAGTGCCATAGCTGCAACTGCTCCTCCTAGACAAAGTGAACCTGTATCTCCCATCATTACTTTTGAAGGATATAAGTTAAATAATAAAAATCCTAAACATGCACCTGACAATGCGCTTCCAAATAAAGTTACTTCTTTTACATCAAATATAATTGCAATCACTGTTAAACAAGTTAGTATTATAGTAGTTACACTGCTTGATAATCCATCTATTCCGTCTGTTAGATTTATTGCATTTGTTGTACCTAACATTACTAATATTGCAAGTGGAATATATAACCAAATAGGAAGTACTATGCTAGTTTTTGCAAATGGAATATATATATCTGTACCTATATTTAATACTTTTGTTAAATATAAAGTATATCCTACTGCAATTATTAATAGTCCTATCATTTTTGCAGTTGGGCTTAACCCTTTAGTATTTTTTAATACTAATTTTTTAAAGTCATCTATAAAACCTATTAGTCCAAATCCTACTGAAGTTATTAATAGTGGTAAAATATTTTTTGCTATAGTTGGCTCTGGTCTATATTTTGTGTAGTAGAAAAATAATCCTACACATACTATAATCATACTAAGTATAATTATAATTCCTCCCATTGTTGGGGTTCCTTGTTTCTTTAAATGACTTTGTGGTCCATCATCTCTTTCTATTTGCCCTACTTTTAGTCTTCTTAATATTGGTATTATTATTAAAGAAAGTATAACTGTTATTGCAAATGTTAAAAATAATACTTTTACTTGAAATTCCATATTTTTCTCCTTTTTCTTATGTCAGGGGACATTTCTTTACCTTTTGTTAATTCATAATTAATGTCTCCTTTTTTATGAATTAATGTTCAAATGGCTGTTGATCTCCTTTTTTATAATTTATTAATAATACTATTTACTATAATTCTTTCATCAAATGGATATTTCACACCATTTATTTCTTGGTAAGGTTCATGTCCTTTACCAGCTAAAACTATAATATCCTTTTTATCTGCCATACTAATTGCTTTCTTTATAGCTTCAACTCTATCTACTACTACAGTATATTTTCCTTTTGTTTTCTTTATTCCTTCTTCAATTTGGCTTACTATCTTTTCAGGATCTTCTGTACGTGGATTGTCTGATGTTATAATTGTAAAGTCTGCAATTCTTCCTGAAATTTCACCCATTATTGGTCTTTTGGTTGTATCTCTATCTCCTCCACAACCAAATACAGATATTACTCTTCCTCTAGTATATGATTTAACTGCATTTAGTATGTTTTCCAAGCTCTCTGGTGAATGTGCATAATCTATCATTATTGTTAAATCTTTTTTGTTGTTTACAAGTTCTGATCTTCCTGGAACTCTAACTTCTTCTAATGCTTCTTTTATTTGTTCAGAATTTGCTCCTAATTTTTCTGAAACACAAATTGCTGCTAGTGAATTGTATACACTAAATCTACCTGGAATGCATGTTTTTATTCTTTCATTTTTCATTCCTATTTTTACTTTAAAGTCTACATATGAATTTGTAATTGTAATATCTTTTGCTAAAACATTGCAATAATTATCTATTCCATATGTTGTTATATTACATTCTGGCACAAGTTTTGGTAATTTTGCAACATGAAAATCATCTGCATTTATAAAACCTGTTTTACACATTTTAAATAATTGTACTTTTGAACTAAAGTAATCTTCCATATTTGGATGTTCTTTTGGACTAATATGATCTTCTGAAAAGTTTGTAAATACTCCTATATCAAAATCACATCCTGCTACTCTGTGTAATTTTAAGCTTTGTGAAGATACTTCCATAACAACTACATCTACATTTTCTTCTACCATTTTAGCAAATATAGCTTGCAATTTATTACTCTCTGGTGTTGTTCTATCACTATCTTCTAGTTTTTTATCACCTATATATATAGCTATTGTTCCAATTAATCCTACTTTTTTTCCTGCTTTTTCTAACACTTTTTTGATCATAAAAGTTGTTGTTGTTTTTCCTTTTGTTCCTGTAACTCCTATTAATTTGAATTTTCTAGATGGATTCCCATAGAAATTACATGAGCATATTGCTAAAGCATATCTTGTATCTTTTGCAATAACAACTGTAATTTCTTCTGGAATTTTTTTAACGAATTCTGCAGTTACTCCTTCTTCTAATATTACTGCTTTTGCTCCACTATTTATTGCTGTATCTACATATTCATGTCCATCTGTGTCGAAACCTTTTATTGCTATAAATAGGCCATTTTCTTTTATATTTCTTGAATCTTTATCTAAGTTTGTTATTTCTAAATCTAAATCTCCCTTTACTTTTAATCCTTCTATTCCTACTAAAATTTCTTTTAATTTCATAGGATACCTCCTATTTTTTATGTATTTATAAGTTGATTTTTTATAATTATTAAAAACCAACATAATTATATAACTAAAGTTCTTATTTGTAAATTATATTATTAAAAAAAATAATCATTACTAAAAAGAAAAGAAAGTTTTAAGATATTTTTAAAACTTTCTTTTGCCTTTTTATTAATTTTGATAATATAAATTATTAACACTATTTAATATATTCTTTAAGGAATTTGCAATCGTTATACTCTAAATTGTTTTTTGCTATTTCTAATAATTCATCCACAATTTCTTTAGTATATTTACTGCTTTTTTTCTCATAAAATTTCTTTAATGGTTTTTGTAAATCCATCATTACTTTTGTAGCTTTATTAACATTTTGTTCCTCTAATAATTGATTCATCTTCTTTATTTCATGTTCATAAATAACTTTTCCTACATTTGTATCTTTTAGTTGCTCTAAAGTATTTTCTTCTGTAATATTTTCTTTTCTTATGTATCTATCCGGAATCTTCCTTCCTAACAATTCTTCAAATTCTTCTAATGTTACATCTTGTATATTTCCATTTTGATAATGTTTTCCATATTTTTTTATTATATTTGTATCTTTTGAATCTACAAATATTTCTTGTTGCAACACAATATTTCTACTTGATTTTCCTATTAAAATATCATATTTTCCTTCTTCCACTGACCACTTCTTTGTTTCTATATTATAATATGAAAAATCATCACTTGTTAATGTTATCTTTATTTCCTTTTCTTCGTTTGGTTTTAAGTCAACTTTTTCAAAACCTTTTAACTCTTTTTTTGCTTTAAAAATATTAGGATTTTGTTCACTAATATACAATTGTGCTATTTCTTTTCCCTCTATATTCCCTATATTTTTTATTTTAAAAGACACCTCAACGTTTTCTTCTAATTTATTAATTTTTAAATCAGAATATTCAAAATTGGTATAACTTAATCCATATCCAAATGGATATAATACATTAGTGTTATTTGTATCATAATATCTATATCCTACATAAATTGCTTCTTGATATTCTACACTAGCTTCTGTTCCTGGGTAATTTTTAAAACATGATGTATCTTCTAAACAATTTGGATATGTTTCTGTTAATTTTCCACTTGGATTTACTTTTCCTAATAAGCAATTTACTATAGCTTTTCCTCCTGCTTCTCCTCCTAAATATCCTGTAATTATTGCTTTAACTTTATCTTTCCATGGCATTGTAATTGGAGAACCGTTTGATAATACAATAACTATATTGTTATTTACTTTACTAATTTCTTCAATTAAATTATTTTGATTTTTTGGCAATTCTAACGTCGTTCTATCCATTCCTTCTGATTCATAGTTTTCTGTTAAACCTGCAAAAATGACTACAATATCATTTTCTTTTGCTATTTTTACTGCCTCTTTTCTATATTCTTCATCTTCTTGTGTTTTTATTCTTCCATATCCTTTAGCATATTCAAATTGTATGTTTTCTTGTTTTAAGCAATCATATGCATTTTCTAATTTATACGGATTAATTGTAGAACTTCCTGCACCTTGGTATCTAGGATTTTTAGCCATATCACCTATTACTGCTATTTTTTGTTTTTTTAGTGGTAGTATTTCTTCTTCATTTTTTAATAATACTACTGCTTCTTCTGCTATACTTAAAGCTATTCTATGATGTTCTTCTCTGTCATATTTTTCTATTTTTTTTCTTTTGTTAACTTTAAATGTTACATCTAAAATTCTATCTACTATTTCATCTAAATATTGTTCACTAACTCTATTTTCCTTTACTGCATTAACTATTTCGTCTACTCCATCTCCTCTGCCTCCTGGCATTTCTAGTTCATTACCTGCTATTAATCCTTCTACTCTATCGTTTTCTGCTCCCCAATCTGTAATAACAATTCCATTAAATTTCCATTCTTTTTTTAAAATATCTAACAATTCTTTGTTTTCTGTACAATATCTATCATTTAATTTGTTATAAGCACTCATAACAGATAAAGGATCTGCTTGTTTAACAATCATTTCGAATGCTTTTAAGTATATTTCTCTTAGAGTTCTTTCATCTACTACAGCATTAATTGTTCTTCTTCTGTTTTCTTGATTATTAACAGCAAAGTGTTTTACACATGCTCCCACTCCATTTGCTTGTAATCCTTTTACATACTCTGTTCCCATTATTCCTGTCAAGTAAGGGTCTTCTGAAAAATATTCAAAATTTCTTCCACACAAAGGACTTCTTTTTATATTAATCGCTGGTCCTAAAACAATATCTACATCTTCATATGTTGCTTCTTCTCCCAAAGCTTTTCCTAAAGAATACGCCATTTTTTTACTCCAAGTATTAGCTACTGTAGATGATGCTGGAAAACATGTAGATATTTCACTCTCATTAATGCCTAAATTATCTGCTTCTTTTTTTTGAACTCTTAAACCATGAGGTCCATCTGACATTGTTATATTTGGAATTTCTAATCTTTCTATGTTTTGACTATGCCAATAATCCTTTCCTACACATAAACTTGCTTTTTCTTCTAAAGTCATTTTATTTATTATTTTTTCATATTTCATGTTTCCACCTTCTTTTATTATTTACTATGTTTAATATATATCATAAGCTAAATTAAATTACAATAAAAAATTATTGCATTTTTTATATCTTTATTGTATAATGCTAAACATAATATTTATAGTATCGTAATATGTTGATTTTTTACTAATTAGTTAATTTCATCATAAGGAGGGAAAAGTTATGCTATTTAGTGTTATCATTCCAGCATATAATGCTGAGTCTACTATTCGGAGAACTTTAAATAGTGTGTTAAATCAGACTTTTAAAGATTTCGAAGTAGTAGCCATTGACGATGGTTCTACAGACGGCACTTCTACCATTTTAAAAGAATATGCAAACAAAGATAGTAGAGTACATGTATATACTTTTAAAAATGCTGGTGTCTCTGTTTCTCGTCAACGTGGTATCAATAATTCAAATGGTAAATTTATTATCTATGTTGATTCAGATGATACTATTGAACCAGAATTATTATCAAACCTCGATAGTGCGATTAAATCTTACCCAACTACTGATTTGATTCGTTATCAGTCTCGTATTATTGCAGATAGTTCCAAGAAGGATCATGAAAGATATAATTATTATGAACCTTCCAAATCTTCTATTTCTGGCATAGATGCCATAAGAACATGGTCTATACCTGGTAAAAAGTATGCTGTATATTGGTTATTTGCTTTTAGCAGAACTTTGTTCTTAAAAAACTCTTTTCCAGAGGATTTAAGATGTTATGAAGATGTTGCATTAATCCCTATTTTAGTAGGCACTGCTAGTTTAGTAACAACTATTGACTATGTTGGGTATAATTATACCTATAATAACTCTTTTAGTTTAACTCATGTTAATGATTTAGCAACTCAGAAATCACGGGCATTAGATTTCTACAAATCCTGTGAATATGCTGTGTCTCACTTTAAGAATTTGCCTAATGTAACTCCACATGATATCGATTTTTTTGAGAAAGATTATCAGAGGCGATTGAATGGTAAATTTAATTCTTTAAGTGATGAATTAAAGAAAGAGTTTTCCAGTATTTATGGCAGGTAAAAATAAAAGGTACTTCATTTAATTTTGAAGTACCTTTTATTTTTCTATTAACTTTAAATATTTATATGAAAAGCTCTTCAAGTTTTCTAAATTTGCTTTTGCAAACTCTATAATTTTATTTGCTTTTTCATATGCTAATTCATAATCTTTTTTACTTATTATCCTTTGTTTGTATGCTTGTTCTAGCTCATCTTCGTCTAGTAAATGTATTCTTCCATCATGTACAATAACAACATCTAAATATAAATCATCTTCATATGGTATACCATCTTGCACTCCCAAATTTCTTGCAATATCTATATACCATTCTACTATTTCTTTGTTGTTATTAAAAATTGCTGTAATGCAACAATTTTTATTTTCAGGATATATTTCTAACCAATAATATCCTTTTGCTAATATACATCTTTCTTCTGGGTCTACACGCCATTCTTCTTTTACTTCTTCTATTTGAAGCAATGATATATTTCCTACAAATTCTTTATTATTAATATACATATTTTTGCATTTACTTTTTAGAATACTAGTGTTTGCTCTTCCATCTGCAAATCTTCTTTTCAGTTTTTGTTCCATCTTTATTCACCATTTCAATATTACTATATTAATTATAAAAAGTCTAGTGTTCCTTATTTTTAATTATACTTTACAAATTTTTATTTCTTATAAAATCTCCTTCAAATTCTTCTGCTAAGATATCCATACTTAATCTATCATAATATTTTCCATTTATAAATTCTGTTTTTCTTAATCTTCCTGCTTCTTTGAATCCACATTTTTTGTAACATGCCAATGCTCTTTCATTACATTCTATTAAGTTTAAATTTATATTATTTAAATTTAAATATTTAAATCCATATTCTAAAACCAATCTAATTGCCTCTGTTCCATATCCATTATTTCTATATTCTTTATCTCCTATAAATACTCCTAACGTTCCTCTTCTATTTATATGATTTATGTGTTCTATTCCTACTGTTCCTATTACTTTATCTTGGTCTAATGTTACAATAAAAAACACTGCCTCACCATTAATATTTTTTTGTAAATATTCTTTTTCTCCCTCTAAACTCACTAAATTTCCACTACGACCTATATAATCTGTTGTATTAAAATCATTAAGCCAGTTTGTAAATATTTCTGCATCTTCGACATTTCTTGGTGATAAGTAAATTCTATCTCCTACTAATTTTTTAAAATACTTCATTTTTTCTCTCCTCTCTTAAATATTTGTTAAATTTGTATATAATATGAGTCTTTGTATAATCAATCCTATTATATACAAAAAACCTCGCGAAAAAGCCTTTATTAAGACTCCTCCGCAAGGTTAAATTTCCTTGTTTCTGTGTAAATAGCTTTTGCTATTCTATACTGCTCACTATCATAGTTTAAGTATACTCCTAACATGTTTCTATTCTAACATATTCTTATTTAATTTGTCAACTCTACATAAATGTTTGCCTCTTCTTTAACTTTTACTCCTGCTCTTTTCATTTTTGATAAGTTGATTTTTTTATGTAAATATGGTATTATATTCTATATTAGTAGTTTATTTTTAATTACTTATTTCCTGTATTCACTAAATAGTGAGAGGAAGATCCTCACTTTTTTGGTTTTACATAGATAACAAAATACACCTAAAAAATTATATTCAAGGAGGATTTTTTATGAGAAAATCAATCAAAAGTTTTATTGCAGTTTTTATTCTCGTCTTAGGAATATTTCAATTGTCAACTGTAGTATTTGCCAAAACAAATATTCCATCCGCAACTTCAGACTTCTATGTCAATGACTTTGCAAATGTTTTTTCAGCTGATGAAAAAACACGGCTTCTAAATAATGCCATAACATTAGCTGATGAACATGACGGCATTCAAGTAGTTGTAACAACAGTAGAGTCTCTTGATGGCGATACAATTGAAAACTATGCTTTAGAGATGTATAATCTATATGGAATTGGAAAAGATGACATGGGACTTTTAGTTCTTCTCTCTACAGGAGATAGACAAATCCGTATAGAAGTCGGTAAAGCAATGGAAGCTTATATTAATGATTCAAAGGCTGGTAGATTTATAGACAAGTATGCTATTCCATCTTTAAAAGAAGATAAGTTTGACGAAGGACTGATAAATCTCCAGGAAGCTCTAATAAGCCAAATTGTTACAGACATCGAAAATGAGAACACAGAAAATGTTCAGCCATCTAATTCTAAAACTGGCTTAGACTTTCTATCTGTTCTAGGAGTTCTTTTAGTTATCTGCATTGTAGTTGTAATAATTGTTCTCATAGTCATTTTAGTTCGCAAAATCATTGCTAAGAGTAAAGAAAAACAACAGACAATTGATACTCTAACAAAGCAACTAGAAACCAGCGAACAGAATGCTATTGAAATAAGAAATACATCTTTCAATAAGATTTGTGAACTTCAAATAAGAATCAATAATTTGTCAACAGATAAAAACAGATTAATTTCTAATTATCAGAATCTTGAAGATAAGTATAAAACATTAGAGGACAGATATGAGAGAGTACAAATTTTGTACCCAACTGCTGATAAAGATGTTAGTAATATGATTGAAGAAGAAATTCGTCAAAGGGATATATCACTTGCAAAAGAAGTCGATTCAGTCATTCAGAAAGTAATAAATTTATCAGCTAGTAAAGATATTGTTTTTGAACTTGATAATGCTAAAGCTTGCTATTCAAGATTGAGTCAAAAGCAACAATCATACGTAAAATCTGATATCAACAGATTGGAAAAATTATATAATGAATCTTTCCTTCTCAAACAGGAATATGATAGAATGATGGAAGAAGAGAGAAAGAAAAAAATAGCATCAGTTGCTGTTGCTTCAATTACTTCTATTATCTCTTGTATAAGTATTGGAAAGGCAAAGCATCTAAAAAAATTAAAAGAGGCTAAATCTATCTATGATAGCTTAGACTCAGGATCTCGCTCATATTTTGATAAATCTGTTGCAGACAAATTGAATAAGTTATATAGAGAGGCCAAACGAGATAAAGAAGAAGAGGAAGAAGCTGAACGCAGAAGAAAAAGACAAGAAGAGGAGCATAGAAGACATATACAAAGTAGTAGTTATTCTAACTTTGGTAGTAGTTCACATTATGGAGGTTTTGGAGGACATTCTGGTGGCGGAGGAGCCTCAAGAGGATTCTAAAAATTGATTAATTTTCTAAAATGGGTATTGCAAAATGCAATACCCATTTCTTTTAATTGTTAATAATGTAATGAAAAGAGCTTAGAATATATTATTTGCAATTTTATGTAAAATATTGTATAATATTTTGTAGATAGGCTTTTGCTTATTTAACATATATCAAAATAATCAGATTGTAATCTGAAAAGAAAGGATGAAAAAGGTATGAGAAAAAAGCGGATAATTTTTTGTATAACCTTACTTATGGTATTGACTACTCTTATGAGTATGCTTACTGGATGTACTACATCAGAAAAAATTCCTATTCCAACAATTGAGAAAGATGTCTACATCTATGATGAAGATAATATCATTGATGATGATGTAGAAGAAAATCTAAACAAAATGCTCGTGGAACTAGAAGAAAAGACAGAAGTAGAGTTTGCTGTTATATCAGTAGAAAGTTTACTTGACAGAAGTATTGAAGATTATGCAAATAATCTATTCAATACTTTGGGTATTGGAAAAAAAGGAGAAGACAATGGAATATTACTTTTATTCTCTCGGTCTGATGAAAAAGTTAGACTTGAAATCGGCAGAGGGTTAGAAGGATGCTTAAACGACTCAAAATGCGGTCGAATTCTTGATGACTACTTTGTTCCTTACCGTGAAAACGATGAATATACTGAGGCGACAAAACTTACTGTCAATGCAGTTTTAAAAGTTCTCTGTGAGGAATATGACATTACAATAACCGGATTGAATACCGAATCAATTCAAATTGAAGAACCAGATGAATTAACATTAGGTCAATGGGTTATTATTATAGTAATAATTATAATTCTACTTATTGTTCTTGAGTGGATTACAGGTCGCATCTTTGGGGATGGATTTGGAGATGGAATTGTATTTATTATTTTAGAATGTCTTGGCGATAGTAGTTCTTCTGGATCTAGTGGCGGTGGATTCGGTGGTGGATTCTCCGGAGGAGGTGGTGCCTCACGATAGTAAATTTAATATGGAAATTGTAAATCAAAACAAGAAATTAAAAACAATTAGGAGGTAATTTACAATGAAAAATGGAACAAAAGTATTAATTGGTATCGGTGTAGTAGCAGTATTGGTAGTATTCTGGTTTTTTGGAACAAGAAACAGCTTAATGTCTTTGAAAGAAGATGTCGAAATGCAACAATCTCAGATTGAAACAACACTTCAAAGACGGAGCGACCTTATTCCAAATTTGGTAGCAACTGTTAAGGGGTATGCAACCCATGAGGAAAAGGTATTCACAGAAATTGCTGATGCAAGGTCAAAACTTGCTGGAAGTATTGAGAGTGGAGATATAGAAAGTATCAGTGAAGCAAATAACGCTTTAGATTCTGCTCTTGGCAGGTTACTTTCAATTTCAGAAAATTATCCTAATCTAAAAGCTAGTGAACAGTTTATTGCATTACAGGATGAATTAGCTGGAACGGAAAACAGAATTGCTGTAGCAAGACAATATTACAATGAGAAAGTAAGAACTTATAATATAACAGTTCAAAGATTTCCTACCAGTATAGTCGCTGGAATGAGTGGATATTATCCTATGCAATATTTTGAGGCCGATGAGAGTGCAAAAGAAGTACCTGAAGTCAATTTTGACTGATTTCAACCTAAAAAAAGGAAGCGGGGATAGCATAAATAAGCTATCCCCTATTTCTATTTTAACATATTCTTATTTAATTTGTCAACTCTACGTAAATATTTGCTTCTTCTTTAACTTTCACTCCTTCTTTTGGTGTTTGCTCTTTTATTATAGTATTTTCTTTGTCTATACCTTCTTGTTCATTATTTATAACTAATTTCAAATTATTTTCTTTTAGTATACTTTCCGCTTCTTTTATACTTTTTCCTTCTATATTAGGCACTTGGACATCATTTTTTATCTGTTCTACTTCTTCGTTGTCTTTTACTACTTCCAAATATGGTAACACTTCACCAAATATTTGTGAACCTATTGGTGCTGCAACTCCACCTCCTTGGTGACCTCCTTCTCCTGTTGGATTATACAATGTTATTAACACAGCTACACTTGGATCTGATATTGGTGCCACGCCTATGAATGATGTTACATATTTTCCTGTGTTTACACCATCTTCTGAAGTTCCTGTTTTTCCACCTATTCTATAGCCTTTAACTTGAGAGTTTCTACCTGTTCCATCTGCTACAACAGATTCCATCATGCTTAATACATTTTTGGCTGTTTCTTCTGAAATTACTCTATCCTTTTTTATTACTTCTACTTCTTTTCTTTCCCCTGTTTTTCCATCTATAGTTGCTTTTACTACTCTTGGTTGTATATATGTTCCCCCATTTGCAATAGTTGACACCATTGTTACCATTTGAATAGGTGTTACTTCAAAACGTTGTCCAAATGCTATTGTTCCAAGCTCTACTGGTCCAACCTTTTCTTCTTTTAAAAATATACTTCCCGCTTCTCCTGGCAAATCTATTCCTGTCTTTCTTAAAAATCCAAACTTTTCTAAATAACTATAATATGTGTGTACTCCTAATTTTTGTCCAAGTCCTATAAATACTGGGTTGCATGAATTCATTAATGCCTGTCTTAAACTTTCACTTCCATGTGGTCTATAATATCTCCAACATTTCATTCTTACTCCTGCAATTTCAATTCCTCCTGTACAACAAAATTCTCCTGCCTTATCTACCTCTGCTATTTTTTCTTCTAAAGATGCTGATGCTGTTACTAATTTGAAAGTTGAACCCGGTTCATAAGTATCTGAAACAGCTTTGTTCCTCCACATTGCTTGCATATTTTTGGTTTTGTCTTCTTGTGAAAGAGTATCCCATACACTTTTTAATTCATCTGTATTTGGAGAATATGGCTCATTTAAATTATAATTTGGATATCCTGCTAAAGCCAATATATCTCCATTTTTTGGATTCATTACTATTATGTTTCCACCATCTGTACACTTATTGTCTATACATGCTTCTTTTAAATATTTTTCTGCAATTCCTTGTATTGTGCTATCTATAGTTAATACCAAGTCATCTCCATTTACAGCTTTTATATAATCTTCTGAAGTATCATCAATATCTCCACCTTTTGCATCTCTTAGCTTTGTAATTTTTCCTGTACTACCTTTTAAGGTTTTATCATATAAAGCTTCTATTCCATCTAATCCCTGATTATCACTACCACAAAATCCTATAATTTGAGATGCCAAATTGTTAAATGGATAATATCTTTTTGTGTCTTCATCTATATTAATTCCTGTTGTAATATTATTATTTTGCATCCATACTCTTAATTCATCTGCTTTTTCTTTGTCTACCTTCTTAATTATTGTTTCTATAGAACTTCTTTTACTTACTTTTTTTAAAACCTTTTCATAATCTAATGAGAATATATTTGATAGTGCAGTTGCTATTTTTTCTCTATCTTCTTTTTTTATAGTAGTTGGCGTAACTGTTATTGTTTCTACAGTTGAGCTAACTGCTAAAATAGTCTTTCCAGTTGCATCATAAATAGTCCCTCTTTTAGGGTTAATGTTTCTGTCTAGTGTTTGTTGCATATATGCCATAGATTGCAATTCTTCTCCTTGTACAAATTGAATGAATCCAATTCTTACTAATAATAAAGCCAGCAGTAATATGGCAATTATCATTTCTCGTTTCATTCTTTTCTTTTTGGATAATGTGCCTATTGGTTCTGAATTTCTTTTATTCTTTTTATTTAATTTTTTAAAATTTATTGGCTTTTTATTTTTTAGTTTTTTTATCTCTTTATCATTTACTTGTCTTTTAATTTCTTTTTCAATTTTTACTTTTAACTTTTGCTTTGGTGTTTTCTTTTTTCTCTCCTTCAACCTTATCCCTCACATTCTTAAGTTTATATTATCTCTTATATTAAGAATATGATAAAAGAACAATTCTCATAACCTGTTTTTTTTGTGACGAAGCAAAAAAATAGAAGTAAAATTTTATATTTTTTACCTCTATTCTTTATTTAAATAAATTTTTAATTGTATTTATAATATTTTGAAAAAAGTTTGTATCTTCCTCTATTATTACTTCTTCTTTTGCAGATTCTATGTAGTCTTTTTTTGGTAAGCTTACATATACTTTTTGGCTATTTGATAATTTTTGCATTCCTAATTTTTCTTTTGCAGATTGCTCTATATTATTTAAATTTAATGTCTTTTCTATATTGACCTTTAATTGTTCATTTTCTTTTTCAATAGCACTTACTTCTTTTTTCAATTTTTCTTTTTTATTGCAACTTTCTGTTATAAGTGAGTTTTGGTAGCCCATAGCAAATAAAATTGTAAAGGCAATAGCAATATATAAAACTAATTTTGCCTTTGGTTTCATTTTTTTCTTTTGAGCATTTTTTTCTACCTTCATACTTTTAGTTGAAGATTTCTTTTGTTTATATGGGTTCTTTTTAGGTTCGTACTCAGGTTGTAATTTTCTAGGGCTAGTTTCATATTGATACCCTTGATATTTAGGATATGCCATTTGCTTTAACTCACCTCTTTCCTTCGTATATTTCTTCTATTGTGCTTTTTCAAAAATTCTTAATTTTGCACTTTTAGATCTTGAGTTTTCTTCTTGTTCTTCTTTTGATGCTACTATTGGTTTTTTATTTATTATTTTTCCTTCTGAATGATATCCACACACGCAATATGGTAAATCTTTTGGGCATGTGCATTTACCTTCTGCATCTGAATATGCTTGTTTTACTGCTCTATCTTCTAGTGAATGGAATGTAATTACACATAGCCTACCTTCTGGTTTTAGACATTCTATACAATTTCTTATAGTTTCTTTTAATGGTTCTATTTCATTGTTCACTTCTATTCTAATAGCTTGAAATGTTCTTTTTGCTGGATGTCCATCCTTTTGTTTTGAAATAGGTATTGATTTTCTTATAATATCTACTAATTGCATAGTTGTTTCGATTGGTGAAATTTGTCTATCTTTTACAATGTTTCTTGCAATATTTTTTGCAAATCTTTCTTCACCGTATTCTTCTATAATTTTGCTAAGTTCTTCTTCTGTATAATTGTTTACAACATCTTTTGCTGTTAGTTCTTGGGTTTTATCCATTCTCATATCTAATGTAGCTTCTCCCATATAGCTAAAACCTCTTGCTCTTTCATCTAATTGATATGAAGATACTCCCAAGTCTAATAATATTCCATCTACTTTATCTATTTGTATGCTTTTTAGTAATTCTTTTATATCATCATGGTTTCCATGTAAATATACTACATTTTCATATTCTTTAAGTCTTTCTTTTGCTGCTTTAAGTGCTTCTTCGTCCCTGTCTATTCCTATTAGTTTTCCTTTAGAAGATAACTTTTTCAATATTTCACTGCTATGACCTGCTCCTCCTAAAGTTCCATCTACATATATTCCATTTTCTTTTATATTTAATCCTTCAATGCATTCTTGTAGTAATACACTTTTATGTTTAAATTCCACTTTTAAACTCCTATATCTACTATTCTTAAATTAGCATCAATAGTTGGTATTTAAAAAATACCAACTATTTTAATGCTAATTTTTTTATTTTTCTTTAGTGAGCTGTCATCTTTTCTTTTGTAAATTTATATTTTTACTTTTGTAAGCATTGTGAATTTTTCTTTTGAAGTTTAAAATATTGTTCTTTAGTTATTTTAAACTTTTTCTTTCGTTTTTAGATCTTATCTTTTGTGTATTAGTTTTTTTCTTTTGTAAAAATTAAATTTTTTATCTTTTGTACATTAAAATTTTTTCTTTAGTATTTATATAAACTTTAAAAAAAGTTATATACCAAGCATTGTCATATTTTCTGCCATTTCATCTGCTGAAATATTTTCATCACTAGTATAATTTTTCCATTTGTCTCTATTCCAAATTTCAAGCCTTGTCCCTACACCAATAATTACAACATCTTTTTCCATGTTGGCATATTCTCTTAGGTTACTTGCAATTAAGAATCTTCCTTGTTTATCTATTTCACATTCTATTGCGCCAGATAAGAAAAATCTTACGAAATCTCTGGCATTTTTATTAGTAAGTGGTAGTGTTTTTAATTTTTCTTCAAAGTTTGACCATTCTGTTTGTGAAAACCCAAATAAGCATCCATCTAACCCTTTGGTTATGATGAATTTTTCTCCCATGTCCTCTCTTAACTTAGCTGGCATTATTAATCTGCCTTTAACATCTAGAGAATGCTCGTATTCACCAATCAACACTTTGAATCACCTCCCGTGCATTTTATTCCACTTTGCTCCACTTCACTCCACTTTTATTAAATTTTAATATAAGAATAATAAAAAAGCAATACTTTTTTAAAAAATTTTTTAAAAGTATTGCTTTTTTATTTATTTTTTATATTCTAGGAAAGTTATCATAGTATGATAACTTTCTGTAGAAGATAAAT
>USDF01000021.1 GCA_900553405.1 uncultured Clostridium sp.
CGTTATGAAGCAAGTTATGGAACAGATGGAAAAGCAAATTCAAAGGTTTCAAATAGTTTTTCAGAGGATACAGCACCAACAACAGAAGGAGCATTATGGAATAAAATAACACAAATAGATGCAGCAACAGCAAGTAGAAATTTGTATGAGGCAGTGACATCAGATTTAATAAATAGTTATGCATGGGATACAGCAATAGTATATATACAAAACTTTTCAGGAGATACAGATTATTCATATCAAACAAC
This sequence comes from uncultured Clostridium sp., assembly GCA_900553405.1. Classification (GTDB taxonomy): domain Bacteria; phylum Bacillota; class Clostridia; order TANB77; family CAG-508; genus UMGS1663. The sequence goes on from USDF01000021.1 coordinate 249, forward strand.
CAAAAATACATCTTTATCAAATACAGGAACAAATGGAGATGAAGTATGTAAAATAAATGATATGTCATCAAATACTTTGGAATGTACTACAGAATACTCTATTTACATCAGTGGATCTAATGCTGTCCCTTGTATTAATAGGGGGCGGATTTTGCGAAAATAGTGGGGCTCGCACGAGTGGTCGTTATGGCAATAGTGCGGATTATTTCCACAAGTACTTTACATTTAGGACCACACTTTATATGTAGCCTTGAAAGCAAGTAAAGCTCAGAAATTTTCATACTAGTAAGGGCGCCACCAAGTGTGGTGTCTTTTTTTGTTTACACAAAAAAGAAATAAAACATTGTAAAAATTATATGGTCGAAGTACTATATACTAAAAATTTTACTTTTTCAATTAAGGAGTGTGAAAAAATTAAAATATTTTGTAAAAAAATGTTTACATTTATCAAAAATATGTATAAAATAGTACGAAGAAAAACAAAAGAAAATATAGAAGAAAGGGGTTAAATATAACCTATGAAAATATTAATGCTAACATGGGAATACCCACCAAGAATAGTAGGAGGAATAGCTAGAGTAGTGCATGATTTATCAAAAAGATTAATAAAAGATGGTCATGATGTTACAGTAGTTACTTATCGAGAAGGAGAATTACCTTATTACGAAAATGACAAAGGAGTAGAAGTATATAGAGTAGATAACTATATGATTACTCCAAATAATTTTATAGATTGGATAATGCAATTGAACTTCAATTTAGTAGCAAAAGCATCAGAATTAATAGCTAAAGAAGGAAATTTTGATGTTATACATGCTCATGATTGGTTAGTTGCAAATGCGGCAAAAACATTAAAACATGCATATAATATTCCACTTGTTTCAACAATACATGCAACAGAAAGTGGAAGAAATAGCGGAATACATGATGAAACTCAAAGATATATAAATGATACAGAATGGATGCTTACATACGAATCTACAGAAGTAATAGTAAATAGCAACTTTATGAAAGGACATATCCAAGGATTATTTGGACTTCCTTTTGACAAAATAAATGTGATACCAAATGGAATTAATTTAACAAACTTCAATGGTATAGAAAGAGATTATGAATTTAGAAGACAATATGCTTTAGATAATGAAAAAATTATTCTTTATATGGGAAGACTAGTATATGAAAAAGGAATACAACATTTAATAGCAGCAATGCCAAAAATATTAGATAACTATCATGATGCTAAATTAATAATAGCAGGAAAAGGTGGAATGATAGATGAACTAAAAGCACAAGTAGAATATATGGGAATATCAAATAAAGTATATTTCACAGGTTACTTAGATGCTAAACAAGTTCAAAAAATGTATAAATGTGCTGATGTTGCAGTATTTCCAAGTACATATGAGCCATTTGGAATAGTAGCATTAGAGGCAATGCTTGCAGGAGTACCAACAGTTGTATCAGATGTTGGTGGACTAAATGAAATAGTAGAACATGGTGTAACAGGAATGAAGAGCTATGCAGGAAATAGCAATTCAATAGCAGATTCAATATTAACATTATTATATGATCACGCATTAGCAGCAAATGTAGCTAAAAATGCAAAAGCTAAAGTAAAAGAATTATATAACTGGAATAAAATAGCACAAGATACACACTTTACTTACCAAAAAGCAATATGCCAAACAATGGCAGAAAAACAAGCAAATCAAATAGCACAAGAAAATGCTAAAAAGGCTAAAAAAGCTAAAAATAATGATACAGAAATAACAAATTTACTAGCTTTCAAGAAAAAACATGCTTATGCATAAAAAGTTATTAATTAAGAAAAGAGGAAGTCTAATGAATGTATATGATACTGCAAATAAATTAGCAGGAGAAATAAAAACTTCAGAAGAATATATAAAATATAAAGAAGCTAAAAAAAGTTTAGATTCTAATGTAGAATTAAAGAAAAAAGTAGAAGATTTTGAAAAGCTACGTTATGAAGTGCAACTTCTAGCAATACAAGGAAAAGAAGTTGAAGAAGATAAAAATAAGAAATTACAAGAAATGTATACTATATTAATTCAAAATAAAGAAATAAAAGAATATTTTGACTTAGAAGTGAAATTTAATGTAATGATAGCAGATGTAAATAAAATAATTGCAGAGTCAGTAAAAGATGTATTGTAATGTCGAAAAAAGTCGTAAATGGTAAAAATATCATTTACGACTTTTTGATATATATAAAATAGTAGAAGGAGAAAAATATGGAATTAATAATAGTGTTAATAATTTTAGTAATTATTTTAATAATAAGTGCATTTATTTTTGAAATTAATGTAAAAAAGTTAAAAGAAGCGGGAAATAATAAAGAATGTGATGAAATTGTTTCTAAGTTTCCAAATAATAAAGAAATATGTGAAGAAATCTTAGAAAAATTAGATAATAAAAAGGTAAAAATAAAAGAAAACAATGATAAAACAGCAAGTTTATATATTGCTATTACAGATACTATTTTTATTGCTAATATAAGTAAGACATATACAAGAATTCAAACAATTGCACATGAATGTTTACATTCTATACAAAATAAAAAGATGTTAATATTCAATTATATATTTTCTAATATATATATACTATATTTTATATTAAGCCTAGTATTAACAATTTTTAATGTATTTAGAAACTATGAATTACAAATAATTATTTTAAGTGTTTTGGGATTTTTATATTATGCCGTAAGGTCATACTTAGAAACAGATGCTATGACAAAAGCAAAATATTTAGCAGAAAGGTATATGAAAAGTTATAATGAAAAAAATAATATTTGTGAGCAAGAAGAAATAGAAAAGGTAGTAAATGAATATAAAAAAATGAATGAAATAGGCATTCCAGCTACAAATTATGTTTTGTTTGCAAATTGTGTAGCAAAAGTAATAATATATGTTGTTATTGCTATATGTAAAACATTTTTTTAGAAAGTACGCCAATAAACTTAATATATAGAGTAAACATAAAGTATAAAAATTGTATAGAAAAATATAGCATTTTTAATTTAACTATGGTATACTTATAAAGTATATAAAATGAGAAATATATAAATAAGTTATCATAGGAGGAATAGTTATGACAGATAAAAAACGTATATTAACAGGAGATAGACCAACAGGAAGATTACATATAGGTCATTATTTTGGTTCTTTAAAAAAGAGAGTAGAAATGCAAAATTCAGGATTATATGATCCATATATATTAATAGCAGATGTTCAAGCATTAACAGATAATTTTAATAATCCAGATAAAGTAAGAAAAAATGTAAGAGAAGTAGCAATGGATTATTTAGCATGTGGAATAGATCCAGAAAAAACAACGATATATATTCAATCAATGATACCAGAAGTTGCAGAGCTTACAGTGTTTTATTCAAATTTAGTAACAATAGCAAGACTTCAAAGAAATCCAACAGTAAAAACAGAAATAGCTCAAAAGAAAGATTTATTTGGAGAAAGTGTTACATATGGATTTTTAGGATATCCTGTAAGTCAAGCAGCAGATATAACATGTTTTGAAGGAGAATTAGTGCCAGTAGGAGAAGACCAACTTCCATTAATTGAACAATGTAGAGAAATAGTAAGAAAATTTAACTCAATATATGGTGAAACTTTAGTAGAACCAAAGCCAGTATTATCAAGTGCAGGAAGAATAAAAGGCTTAGATGGAAATGAAAAAATGGGTAAATCTTTGGGAAATGCAATATATTTATCAGATTCAGAAGAAGAAATAAATAAAAAAGTAATGAGTGCAGTAACAGACCCAGGAAGAATAAAAAAAGATGATAAAGGAAATCCAGAGGTATGTATGGTATATTATTATCATAAATTATTTAGTTCAGAAGAAGAGGTAAATACAGTATGTTCTGAATGTAAAGCAGGAGCAAGAGGATGTGTAGCATGTAAGAGACAACTTGCTAAAAATATATCAGATACATTAAAGCCAATAAGAGAAAAAAGAGCATATTATGAAGAACATCCGGAAATAGTTGATAAAATACTAATGGAAGGTACTTTAAAAGCTCAAAAAACAGCAAAAGAAACAATGAAAAAAGTTAAAAAAGCAATGAAATTAGATTGGAATTTTTAAATTTTAGAGACAAACTTAAAATTTAAAAAGAAAGAGGTAAAATAATGTTTACAGACTATGTGAAAATAATTGTAAAATCAGGAGATGGAGGCAACGGAGCTGTCTCTTTTCGTCGTGAAAAATATGTAGCAGCAGGAGGACCAGATGGAGGCGATGGAGGAAAAGGTGGAGATGTTTACTTTTTCGTAGATCCAGATGCAAACACATTAGTAGACTTTAGATTTAAAAAGAAATTTAAAGCAGAAAATGGAAAAAATGGTGAAGGCGCACATAGATATGGAAGAAGTGGAGAAGATTTACACATTGGAGTGCCTATAGGAACAATAATTAAAGATGCAGAAACAAATCAAGTGCTAGCAGATTTATCTGAGAAAGGTCAAGAAGAACTTATACTTCCAGGTGGAAGAGGAGGAAAGGGAAACTCCCATTTTGCAACATCAACAAGACAAGCTCCTCGTTTCTCACAAGATGGAGAAAAAGGTTTAGAAAAAGAACTTGTATTAGAATTAAAACTATTAGCAGATGTAGGACTATTAGGATTTCCTAATGTAGGAAAATCAACATTTTTATCAAGAACAACATCAGCTACACCTAAAATTGCAAATTATCACTTTACAACATTAGAACCAAACTTAGGAGTGGTAAAATCAAGTTACGGAGATAGTTTTGTAATAGCAGATATACCAGGAATTATAGAAGGAGCAAGTCAAGGAACAGGCTTAGGACTTCAATTTTTAAGACATATAGAAAGAACAAGATTATTACTTCATGTAATAGATGTATCTGGAACAGAAGGAAGAAATCCTGTGGAAGATTTTAATACTATAAATGAAGAATTAAAACAATACAGCGAAAAATTAGCCACAAGAAAACAAATAATAGTAGCAAATAAAATCGATAGTATGCAAGATGAAAATTTATACAAAGAATTGGAAAAAATGGCCAAGGAAAAAGGAATAGAAATATATAAAATTTCTGCAGTTACAGGAGAAGGAGTAGAAGAACTTTTGCGACATGTATCTGAAGTCTTAAAAACACTACCAAAAGAAGATATTGTAGAAGTGGTAGGAGGAAAGAAGGTATATAGCTTAGAAGACGAAGTACCATTTACAATAACAAAAGAAGATGGAATGTTTATAGTAGATGGACCAGGGGTACAAAAAATTATGAGAAGAGTTAACTTAGAAGATAACGAATCTATGTACTATTTCCAAAAGTGCTTAGATGAATTAGGAGTAAATAAAGCTCTAAAAGAAGCGGGAGTTAAAGAAGGAGATACAGTAAAAGTAGTCGACTGGGAATTAGAGTGGATGGATTAAAACAATAAAATATATTTATGCGTAATATGAAGAAAAATAGGACTATATGTAAAAGAAAAATGTAAAATTATAGGAGATTATGTAAAAGAGTTATTACTAAAATATGGTAAAATAATTGAATAAAAAGAAGCACTAAATTATAATTTGAAAAGATAATTTAGTGCTTCTTTTTATATAGTAAATATTTTTAGATTTGCTACAAATAAAATTATCAAAAAAAGAAAAATAGGAGGAAACAAAAGAAAATGAAAAAAGAAAAAGGTATAACATTAATAGCACTCGTAGTAACAATAATAGTGTTAATAATACTAGCAGGAGTAAGTATTAATCTGGTACTAGGAGAAAATGGAATCGTAAATAAGGCACAAAAGGCAAAAGAAAATATGGAACTTGCTCAAATAGAAGAAGAAAAAGAGTTAAATGAATTATATGCACAATTAGAAGCAGAAAGTTCAGAAAACAAAATTAATAAAGCAAATGCACCAAAGCTATTAACAGGAATGACACCGATAAAATTTGAAATGCCAACAGCAACAGCGATGGGAACGGTAGTACAAACAACAGCAAAAGATACAGATTGGTATGAATATGGAACAACATATGATGAGACAAATGATACAACAACGAAAAGATGGGCAAATGCACAAACAGAAGATGGAAGTATGTGGGTATGGATACCACGATTTGCCTATAAAATAACAGGAGAGACAATAGATGTAAAATTCTTAATAGGAACATCAGATAATTATTATGATGAAGAAGGAAATATACAAACAGCACAAAGACAAAAAACAGCAGATCAAATAATAGATTCAACTAAAGAATATACAGTACATCCAGCATTTACAAACGAAAGTAGTATAAATTATGCAAATGGAGGATGGGATAAAGAATTAACAGGAATATGGGTAGCAAAGTTTGCAGCAGGATATGCAAGTGGAAATAATAGTGCACCAGTAAAATCAAGTAATGAAAATTATTCACAATCAACATCATATGTACAAGCAACAGAAAGAGGAGCAGATGACAAACAAGATGGAAGTATGGATGCAAGAAACTGGCTAGATGGAATATATGGAAGCACCACAACATCAATAAAATATCCAACATTCCAAGGAACAACATATGCAATGAATTATATAAACCATAGTGATTCATATAAAATAGCAAGAGCACTAACAGATGATGGAAATATATATGGATTAAGTAGTAATACAGCAAATAGCCATTTAATGAAAAATAGTGAATGGGGAGCAGTAGCATATTTGAGTAAAAGTCAATATGGACAAAACAATAAAGAAATAACAATAAATAATATAAATTTGGATAGTGGTGGACGTAAAAGAACAGAGACAGCAGGACAAACAGGAGTAGATAGTGTATATGCAGTAACAGGATGCTCATCAAATACAACAGACACAACAAATAATAAAATAACAATAGCAAACTTAAATTCAGCAACAGGAGATACAGGAGTAACAGGAAGTAATGGAACAGCATATAAATGGAACCAAAAAACAGGGCAAAACGCATCTACAACAGGAACAATATATGGAATATATGATATAAGTGGATGCTTATGGGAAAGGACAGCAAATTTTGTATCTAATGGACATGTAAATTTATTAGAATATGGAAAAGCATTATTAGATGAAGCAAAAGTAAATTATACAATAGATGAAAATACAAAGACTGTAACAGCAAATACAGGTGCAAGTACAAAATATGTAACAATATATCCATATAGTTCACCAGAATCAAGTAATATAGATACAGCAAGCCAAAATAACTTCAAAAACAATACAAAAATATATGGAGATGCAGTAAGAGAAACAACAAGTGTTAATGCAGGAACATCAAATTCAGGCTGGTACACAAGCTCATGGAACTCAGATTACTCTTACTTCCCAGCGCTTGACAGTCCGTTCTTCGAGCGCGGCGGTGCTTTATGGTATGGTACTGGTGCGGGTGCTTTTGCGTTCTCTCGTAGTCATGGCTTTAGCTATTACCACTATGGTTTGCGTGCAGTTCTTGTCGGTGTATAGGGCTCACTTTAAAATTTTAAAAATATAAAAAATATTAGCAAATTGAAGAATATATAGATGCAGAGGGAATATTTTCTTTAAAACAGGAAATGTTCCTTTTGTACATTTTATTTGTAATTTGATTTTATCTTGAACAACTAAAAAAATCTTTTTGTGACATCTGTTCTTTTGGTGTTACTTGTTAGAGTTTTGGATATTAAAAAATAATTTTTTTCAATAAGATTTTGACAAGTTAATTAAATTATGTTATTATAAGTATTGCAAGAATGGAAACGTACATTGCTAAAATGGCAATGACTAACGAACAACACTTGAAAAGAAGTGTTATTTTTTTGCGTTTATAAAGCTAATATACAAAAATATATATAGGAAAGGATGAAGTAAAAAATGGAAAAAGAAGAGAACATTTTAGGCTATGAAAAAATAGGAAAACTAATTAGAAAATTTGCAATACCATGTATTATATCATTATTAGTAAACTCACTATATAATATAGTTGACCAAATTTTTATAGGCTGGGGAGTAGGATATTTAGGAAATGGAGCAACAAACGTAGTATTTCCACTTACAATGATATGTTTAGCATTTGCATTAATGTTTGGAGATGGTGGTGCAGCATATCTTAGTTTAAAATTAGGAGAGAAAAAACAAAAAGAAGCAGCAAAAGGCGTAGGAAATGCAATTACTATTTCAATAATTGTTTCGATATTACTTGGTGCAATATACTTAATTTTCTTACCACAATTATTAAATTTATTTGGATGCACAGAAAATATAAGACCATTTGCATTAGGATATGGATGGATTATAGTAATAGGACTTCCATTTATGATGATAGGTACAACATTGAATTCTATAATAAGAGCAGATGGAAATCCAAAATATGCAATGACATCTATGGTAATAGGGGCAATATTAAATGTTATATTAGATCCTATATTTATATTTCCGTTAGATATGGGAGTAGAAGGTGCGGCAATTGCAACAGTAATAAGCCAAATAGTAACATTTTTAATAAATGTATTTTATATTAAGAAATTTAAATCTATAAAAATATGTAAAGAAGAATTAAAACCACAAGCACAAGTTATGAGAAAAGTATCAGCATTAGGAATAAGTAGTTTTATTACAGAAATGAGCATAGTGTTAGTCATAGCGTTTGAAAACAATTTACTTGGAAAATATGGTGCAGAATCAAAATATGGTGCAGATATACCAATTACAGTACTTGGTATAGTTATGAAGATTAGCCAAATATTAAATAGTATAATAATAGGAATTGCAGCAGGTTCACAGCCAATACTAGGTTATAACTATGGTGCAGGAAAGTATGATAGAGTAAAGAAAACTTTAAAATATGTATTAGGCTTAAGCTTAGTAATCAGTACAATAGCGTTTATATTATTCCAAACAATACCAGATAAACTTATATCAATATTTGGTAGTGGAAATGACTTATATATGGAATTCGCTTGCATAGCATTTAGAACATATTTAATGTTGGTAATTTGCAATGGAATACAAATACCATCAGGAATATTCTTTCAAGCAATTGGAAAGAGTGCAAAAAGTGCAATACTTTCATTGTCTAGACAAATAGCATTTTTAATACCAGCAATGGTTACATTTGGTAGTTTATTTGGAGTAATTGGTGTATTATATGCAGGACCATTTGCAGATGGACTAGCATTTGTAATATCAGGAATATTAATTATAATAGAAATGAAAGGTTTAGGAAAGGGAAAAGTTAAGAGTGAAGCATTAGTAGATGACACAAGCACAGATAAAAAGGTAAAAGACCATGTAGTAATAACAGTTTCTAGAGAATATGGTTCAGGTGGAAGATATGTGGGAAGACTAATTGCAGATAAGCTAGGAATTAAGTTTTATGATAAAGAAATTATTACAAAACTAGCAGAAGCAACAGGTTTATCAGAAGAATATATAGAAAACAATGAACAAAAAAGAGATGCATCAGCAATATTAAATAATGGATATTATGTGGGTCTAGATAATGCAGATGAATTATTTGTAAAAGAATCTGAACTAATAAAAGAATTAGCATCAAAAGACTCATGTGTAATAATAGGAAGATGTGCAGATTTCATACTAAAGGACGAAAAAAATGTAGTAAAAGTATTTGTATATAGTGGAATGGAAGATAAAATAAAGAGAACTACACAAATATATGGATATGAAGAAGATAAAGCTAAAAAAGAGATAGAAAGAATAGACAAATTAAGAGCAAATCATTACAAGCACTATACAGACAAAGATTGGAAAGACTTTAACAATTATGATATTTGCATAAATAGTGATTTACTAGGAGTAGAAAAAAGTGCAGATGTGATTTGTAATATAGTGAAAGGAAAATAACAATAATGCTACATAAAATAATATAAAACGTTTGCAATAAGTAACATAATGTGCTATACTGATATTGTAGTTATAAACTTATACAATATTAAGGAGGATTCCAAAATGGAAGAAAAAATGATAACATTAGCTACAGACATGCAATTTTCAGAGAAACGGTTAGAAGAAATTTTTTCTGTTCCCAAAACAAAAACTCTTTTTGACGAATTTATGCAGAAAGAAGAAAATGTGAAAACAATAGGGGAATTGAATGAATTATTTGCAACTGTTTATGCGTCAGAAGACGATGGTGGAGAAAAATTTAAACAATTTAAAGACAATATAATTAAGGATACAAAGGTTTATATTTTATCCAGGTCTATCGAAAAAGTGGTAAATGGGAAATCATTGAACCAGGCAGTTTGGGCTACTTTGAAAGATGAAATCAAAGAGACAACCGTTTTTGAAGATGTAAAAGCAAGAATTATTAACCAATTAGTGTTAGAGCAGAGTTTAGATAGTCTTCTTACGGCAATTTTTGGCTAGTTATCAGAAAAAGGACCAAAGGAAATTAGAATATTTTCTATTTCCTATGGTCTTTTTTTATTAATAGTTAAAGAAATACTAAATTTTTTCTTGAAAATTAAGAAAAATTATAGTATAATACAAACATAATTAATTTAATTACGTTTTAAAAAGAAACCTAGTAGTAATTTTATAGTAACTTTAGAGAGATAGTGGTAGGTGAAAACTATTAGCATATAAAATTATGAATTACAATTCTTATAGTAATTAACGTTTGAGCTACGAACAGCTAAATAAGGCTTATTAAAATAAGTAAATAAAGGTGGTACCACGAGTCAAATCGTCCTTTAACAGGATGAATTTGACTTTTTTTGTGGCAAAAGGGACGCCCGTTTTTACCACAGCCAAAAAAGTTTAAATTAAAAAATATTATAAAAAATAGGAGGAAATAAAAATGACATTAGTTGAAGAATTAAAATGGAGAGGACTTATAAAAGATATATCAAGTCCAGAATTAGAAGAAAAATTAAATAAAGGAGGACTTACATTTTATATTGGAACAGACCCAACAGCAGATAGTCTTCATGTAGGGCACTTATCAAGTTTCCTAATTTCAAAAAGACTAAAAGAAGCAGGTCACAACCCAATATTACTAGTAGGTGGTGGAACAGGTATGATAGGAGATCCACGACCTACTACAGAAAGAGCAATGATCTCTAAAGAAGAAGTAAAACACAATTTTGAAGGTTTAAAAGCACAAGTTGAAAAGATATTTGGGTTTGAAGTTGTAAATAACAATGACTGGTATAAAGATATAAATGTAATAGACTTCTTAAGAGATTACGGAAAATTTTTCAATATAAATTACATGTTAGATAAAGATATAATTAGAAGAAGATTAGACAGTGGAATTACATATACAGAATTTTCATATATGATTTTACAAGCATTAGACTTTAAATGGTTACATGAAAATAAAGGTGTGGATTTACAATGTGCAGGTTCAGATCAATGGGGAAATATTACAGCAGGAATAGATTTAATTAGAAAATCTACAGGAGACGAAGTATATGGATTTACAATGCCACTAGTTACAGATTCTCAAGGAAAGAAATTTGGAAAAAGTGAAGGAAATGCATTATGGCTTGATAAAGAAAAAACTTCAAGTTACCAATTGTATCAGTTCTTCACAAATGTAGAAGATAGCATGGTAATTGATTACCTAAAAATTTATACATTCCTTTCTAAAGAAGAGATTGAAGAATTAGAAAAGAAAAATAATGAACACCCAGAACTAAGAGAAGCACACAAAGCATTAGCAAGAGAAATTATTACTTTCTTACATGGAAAAGAAGAGTATAAAAAAGCGGTAAATTTAGCAGATCATTTATTTAACAATAAATTTGCTGATTTAAGCAAAAAAGATATTGAAGAACTATTTGGAAATGAAGATATAAAAGAAGTAGAAGCAAATCAAAATATTTTAGACTTAGTAGTATCACTAGGTGCAGCATCAAGTAAAAGAGAAGCAAGAGAATTTATATCAAATGGTGCTATATCAATAAATGGAGAGAAAGTAACAGATATAAATACAATTGTAGATAACTCTATGTTTATAGAAGATACATATATAGTTGTGAAAAGAGGAAAGAAAAATAATTATATTGGAAAAAGAATTTAGAATGAAAGTGAAAAAACAGAAATAGCAAAAAGATTATAAAAAAATGCACTAACTATTGAACAAGTTACAGAAGTTACCAAACTTAACAAACAAGAAGAGAAGACAATATGAAAATTGATTGAACTTGATATTCAGTTTTTGACAACAGGAGGGTAAAGAAAAGGAGAAACGCCAAATTAAAGGCGTTTCTCTTTTGGATTTGATTTAAGGCAAAGTTACAGAGATATAAGTTTTATTGGACTTTTGCTTATAAAGACGTTTTACTTTTTTTAGTAGTTTAATAAAATCATCTTTGAGAATAATAGATGTGTTGTAGATATCCGATTTAACGTCTTTAGGAATACATATTGTACTACAATAACCTTTTCTTCTAAATGTAGAAATAACTACATCCGCATTCAAGTCATTAGAGTGGCCAAAAAACATTACAGGTGATTCATTGATGGGAATAAAGTCAAATGTTACATCTTTTGTTAATCCATCAGTGGTTAGAAGATTTGCAACCATAGTGAGATTTGTAAAATTTATAACTTTCCAGTATGAAGCGACAACTGTATTTGGAGTATTTGCCTTCAACAAAAATTTTAAATACAAAGGATGTGCTTCTTCAAAAGGGTAAAAAGTTCCTTGTGATGTTATAATGCCATTTTTGGTAATCCGAGAAACTGAATTAGTGCTATGAGCTAATTCTTTTGTATTATTAAAATAACCCATAACGACTAAATCACCAATTAAATGATCACTAGATAAAATGTTAAAAAAATTCATTTTATCATCTCTGCATGCAATCCACCAATTAGTTATTCTTGATTTTTTTAATCTTAAAACCATAGGTTCCTCCTTATTAGTTGAACTTGGAGGCTTAACCCTCCAAGTTATTTATTAATTGTTTCTTAGAGAGTTATAAAAAATAATGAAACTATAATAACAGAATTTACATAAAAAAACAATAGTTTTACTATAAAATATGAAATATCTGTAAAAAATATAGTAAAAAGGTAAAAAATATGATATAAAAATAGAAAATGAAATTTTCAAATTTGGACAATCACTAGTTGGGAAAGAGTAGCAACTGGGGGATAGTCCATAACTGAGAAAGGAAAATAGAGATGTCATATATAGAGTTTAAAAATGTAAAGAAAGAATATAAAATGGGTGAAGTTACTATTAAAGCACTAGATAACACAAATTTTACAATAGAAAAAGGTGAATTAGTAGTTATAGTAGGACCATCTGGAGCAGGTAAAACTACTTGTTTAAATATCCTAGGAGGAATGGATACACCAACTTCAGGAGATGTAATTGTAGATGGAAAAAATGTGTCAACATTAAAGAAAAAAGAACTTGTAAAGTATAGAAGAGAAGATATAGGTTTTGTATTTCAATTTTACAATTTAGTTCAAAATTTAACAGCAATAGAAAATGTAGAACTTGCAACACAAATTTGTAAAGATTCTTTAAATCCAGAAACAATCATGAAAAAGGTAGGATTAAAAGATAGAGTCAGAAACTTTCCTTCACAATTATCTGGTGGAGAGCAACAAAGAGTTGCAATAGCAAGAGCAATTGCTAAAAATCCAAAATTACTTTTATGTGACGAACCAACAGGTGCATTAGATTATAAAACAGGAAAACAAATACTAGAGTTATTGCAAAACACTTGTAGAAAAGAGAATATGACAGTTATAATTATTACACACAATTCGGCTATAGCTCCAATGGCAGACAAAGTAATTCATTTTAAAAATGGAAAAGCTGAAAATATTATAATAAATGAAAATCCAACACCTATAGAAGAAATTGAATGGTAATTCATTTGTGACCAAAACGGGGAGTGAGATTAAATATGAAAAAGGCACTAATAAAAGATAGCTTAAAAGAAATAAAAAACACATATAAACGTTTTATATCCATTTTATTAATGGCTTTTTTAGGTGTAGGCTTTTTTGCAGGAATTAGAGCAGCAAGTCCAGATATGATTTATACATTAGATAAAAGATTTGACGAAAACAATGTATATGATATAGAGGTAATTTCAACATTAGGTTTAACTGATGAAGATATAAAAGCCTTAAAGGAAATAGATAAAATCGAAAATGTTTATGGTGAATATAGCGAAGATGTTTTACTAAACTATGAAGATACTGAAATTGTAACAAAAGTATTGTCATTAGATAGTGTAAATACAGTAACTTTGCTTGATGGAAGAATGCCAGAAAGTGCTAATGAATGTTTAGTAGAAGAGGCATTTTGCAAATTCAAAAATAAAAATATAGGAGATAGTTTAACAATTGAAACAGAAGAAGATAGCATAATAAAAGAAAAAGAAGTTACAATTGTTGGAACTATGGAAAGTCCTTTATATATTTCAAGAGAAAGAGATACTTCTAAATTAGGCTCTGGTAAGGTAAGTTATAATTTATATTTGCCAAAAGAAAGTTTTGAAAGCAAGGTATATACACAAGTTTATATCACATTAAAAAATGCAAGCAAAATGGAAACATCTTCACAAGAATATAAAAATTATATTCAGGAAGCAAAAGATGAAGTAGAAAAAATAAAAGAGCAAAGGCAAAATGCAAGATATGAAGAAGTAAGGAAAGAGGCAGAGGAAAAATTACAAGAGGCTGAAGAAAAGTTAGAAGAAGAAAAACAAACAGCAGAAGAAAAATTAGCAGATGCAGAAAATAAAATAACAAGTGGAGAAAGTAAGTTAATATCTGCACAAAACACTTTAAATAATAAAAAGGCTGAAGCTGAAAGTAAATTTCAAAGTGCAGAAAAACAATTAGAAGAGGCAAAAAATGAAATTGACATTCAAGAACAAAATATGCCAAAACAGATAGAAGAAGCAAGCAAGCAAATTGAAAACTTGAATGCTCAAAAAGAAGATATGAAAAATAATTTAAATGCATTAAATACAAATATTAGCAACTTAGAAAAACAATATCAAAATGTATTAGAAAGTTTAAAAAATACGAATTTAACACAAGAGCAAATAACAAATTTACAAATTGAGAAAGCTAGTTTAGAGGCAGCAATAGAGAATTTAAATGCAAATAAGAAACAAGTAGAAGCGGGAATAAAGCAAATAGAAAATGGAATAAGTACAATAGATATAAAACTACAAGAAGGAAAAGAAAAACTAAAACAAGCAAAAGAGGAAATAGCTAAACAAGAAGAAACATTAAGTGCTTCAAGGGAGCAGGCAAATGCTGAATTTAAAACTGCACAGCAAAAAATAAATACTTCAAAAAAAGAACTAGAAGAAGGAAAAGAAGAATTAAATAAAAATAGAAATGAATATAATGACAAGATAAAAGAAGCAGAGAAAAAACTTTCAGATTCAAGAGAAGAAATAGACAAAATAGATCATCCAACATGGTATATTTTAGACAGAGAATCAAATACAGGTTATAGCAATTATGTACAAGATAGCAAAAGTATAGAAAACTTAGGAAAAGTATTTCCAATAGTATTCTTTGTTATAGCAACTCTAATTTCTTTAACATCTATGACAAGAATGGTAGAAGAGCAAAGGGTTCAAATAGGTACATTAAAAGCGCTAGGATATAACAAAATGCAAATAGCAATGAAATACTTATTATATGCAGGAATAGCATGTATTGTAGGTGGAATTTTAGGAATGTTAGTAGGATTTCAGCTACTTCCAAGAATAATATTAATGATGTATAATATGATGTACTCATTGCCAGATTTAGTAATTAAATTTAATTGGTATTATGCTATATTAGGACTTGGACTTGCAAGTATATGTATAATAGGAGCTACATTATATACAGTTTTAAGCTCTTTAGGTGAAACACCTTCAGAACTTATGAGACCAAAAGCACCAAAGCCAGGAAAGAGAGTTCTTTTAGAAAAAATACCATTTATATGGAAACATTTAAAATTTAACCAAAAGGTAACAGTTCGAAATATATTCCGTTACAAGAAAAGATTTTTAATGACAATTATAGGAATTGCAGGATGTACAGCACTTATTTTAACAGGTTTTGGAATAAAAGACGCAATATCTGCAATAATACCAAGCCAATATCAAAAAATATATCATTATGATATGCAAATTAGTTTGAAAAATAGTGCAGAGAACGAAAGCGTACAAGAATTTATACAAGAACTAGAGAAAAAAGAAGAAGTAAGTAAGGTAGTAGAAACATATATGACATCAGGAACTTTAATAAATGGAGAAAAAGAGGAAGACATACAAATTATAGTTCCAAAAGACGAGAAAATAGAAAATGTAATTCAATTAATAGACACAAATAAAAAAGAAAAAATACAATTAGAAGAAGGAAAAATAGCTATTACAGATAAAGTTGCACAACTTCTAAATGTAAAACAAGGAGATAAAATTACATTAAAAGATAACGACAATAACCAAAAAGAATTCGAAATTTCTAACATTGTAGAAAACTACATTTATCATTATGTATATATGCCAAAAGGACTATATGAAGAGACATATGGAGAATATAAGACAAATGTATTATATGTTCAAAATAGTGTAAAAGACGAAGAACAAGAAAAAGAAATGGCAAAAGAATTGCTAAAAGATGAAAATGTAAATGCAGTAGCATTAAACTCAAACATGGAAAGTCTAATGAAAGACATGATGAATTCATTAAATTATGTAGTAGTAATTTTAATAATATCAGCAGGACTACTTGCATTTGTAGTATTATATAATCTATCAAATGTAAACATTAGCGAAAGAATAAGAGAACTTGCTACAATAAAAGTACTTGGATTTTATGATAAAGAAGTGTATGATTATGTAACAAGAGAAACAGTGTTATTAACAGTAATAGGAATAATACTTGGATTATTTGGTGGATATTTGTTAAATATGTTTATAATAAAAACATGTGAAATAAATGTAATAAGATTTGGAAAAGAAATAATGCCAATTAGCTATTTATATGCTATTATAATTACAGTAGTATTCACATTAATAGTAAATGTAGTAACATATTTCTCATTAAAGAAAATAGACATGATAGAAAGTTTGAAAAGTATAGAGTAACTGTTTTTAGGGTACCCATTAGGGACGTTTCCTTTCGGTGCCATAAAGTACCTTTTGGCACATTCAACATTATTCATCATCAATAAGAGTATATATATTAAATAAGTATCCAAAAGGAAACGTCAAAAAAGGAGCATAGGAGGAAAAAATGCAAGAATTTGATTGGAAAAATAATGTAAGTAATAAAGAAGAAAAGATAAGGTTAGCCAAAAGAATGGCTACAAGAGTAAAAGATGGAGAAGTAATAGGTTTTGGTTCAGGTAGTACATCATACCAAACAGTACTAGAGATAGATAAAAAAGTAAAAGAAGAAAATTTACAAATAAAAGCTATTCCTACTTCAAAGATTATTGAGGATTTATGCAATGAATTAAATATTGAAACTACTACATTAGAAAAAAATAAGCCAGATTGGTGCTTTGACGGAGCAGATGAAATTGATTCTCACAATTGGCTTATAAAAGGAATGGGAGCAGCATTATATAAAGAAAAATTAAATATAAAAAGTTCAAATGAGAATTATATATTAGTAGATAATTCAAAATTTGTAGAAAGACTTGGAGAAAAACATCCTGTTCCAATAGAAGTAAAACAGGATAAAGTAGAAGAAGTAAAGGATAATTTATTAAAGCTAGATGTAGAAAAAGTAGAATTGAGAATGTCAAACAATGAAGATAAACCACTTATAACAGATAACGAAAATTTTATAATTCATGCTTGGTTTAATAAAATAGAAGCAGATTTAGAAAATAAATTATTACAAATAGATGGCGTAGTAGAGAGTGGGCTATTTATAGGTTATGATATAATTGTAGTGAAATAAAAAGAGGAGCAACTTCTACTTAGAAGTTGCTCTTTTGCGAGACATATTGTATTTTGTGATATTTTTAGCCTTGTGTTCTTTAGCGAGCCTAGCTAAAGTTTTTTTAACATCAATATACTTTTGTTGTAGTTCCTTTTGGTTAGACAAATTTCCATAAAAAGCACAAGAACCCAAACAATTAATATCGCGTTCTATGGTAGTTTCTCCTACTTTAAATTCTTCAGCTGCTTCTGCTACAGAATGACCATTATCCTCTAAAATAAAGTCGGCAACAGAAATTGCCCGTGGTAAATTAGAATTACATTGCATCGACATAATATTGTCCTCCTTATTATTATAGCTCTTGAGCTAATCTAAAGAATATTATACAATAATAAACATAAAATGTCAAAAATGTTGAAAAAAAGTGTTTTTTATGACAATTTTTGTGGCAAAAAGGGACGGCCCTATTGCCACTCTTTTAAATCTTCAATATTGACATTTTCTACTTCATTAAGATTCATAAATCCAATAGTTGCTTTATCGTTATTTAATTCTTGAATCCAAACAGGTTCATTATTATAAAAAACATCACAAATTTCTTTATTATTTACAATTTCAAATGCTCTCTTACTATTCATAAAATCATTCCTTTCTAAATAGACTAATTCACATACATAATAATGAAAAAAATTCAAATTAGTTATGTGCATTTTATCTTTTTACCAGTATATACAAGCTGTATTTAAAATATTCAAATATGTTTACAAATCATCAAAAATATAGTATGCTATTTATAGTAAAAAGAAGGAAGGCGATAAAATGAGAGTATTAGCAGTAGGAGATTTAGTAGGAGAAAGTGGAGTAAGAAAGTTAAAAGAAGTTTTGCCTAAATTAAGGCAAGAAGCAAAAATAGATTTTGTAATTGTAAATGCAGAAAACTCAGCAGGAGGAATGGGAATAACAACAGCTATTTTTAATGACTTAAAAAGATTAAATGTAAATGCAATTACTATGGGAAATCATACATGGGGTAAAAAAGATATATTTACATTTATAGATGATGATTTAATAAATAGACCAGCAAATTATTCAAGAGGAGTTGTGGGAAAAGGTTACCACATATATAGTCAAAACGGAAAAAATATATGTGTAGTTAATTTAATAGGAAGAACAGACATGGGAGTTCAATCAGATAACCCATTTTCTAAAATGGAAGATATATTAAATGAAGTAAAAGGAAAAGCAAATATAATAATTGTAGATTTCCACGCAGAAGCAACAGCAGAAAAGATAGCAATGAAACATTTTTTAGATGGGAAAGTTACAGCAATATTTGGAACTCATACACATGTACAAACAGCAGATGAAGAAGTAACTTCAAAAGGAACAGCATATATTACAGATATTGGAATGACTGGACCAAAAAATTCTGTAATAGGAATGGATATAGATGCATCTGTAAAGAGATTTGTAACATCACTTCCAGAAAGATATAAATTGGCAGAGGGAAGTTGTATTCTTAATGGCTGTATAATAGAAATAAATGACGAAAATTGTCGAGCTGTATCAGTAGAAAGAGTAAATATAAAATAAATGGCGAAAAATAGCAAAATTAAAAGAAAAGTTTTTCCATTTTTTACCAAAAACTACTAGACATTTTGAAATTTTTATATTATAACTATACCTGTAATTCAAATAAAAATAAAATTATAGGAGGCAAAAAATGGAAGTTTTAAAAATTTCATCAAAATCAAACCCAAATTCAGTAGCAGGAGCTATAGCAGGTTTGGTAAAAGAAGAAAACAAAGCAGAAATGCAAGCAATTGGAGCAGGAGCATTAAATCAAGCAGTAAAGGCGGTAGCTATAGCTAGAGGTTTTGTGGCACCAGCAGGAGTGGATTTAGTATGTATACCAGCATTTGCAGAAGTTGAGGTTGAAGGAGAAGACAGAACTGGTATAAAAATTATTGTAGAGTCAAGAAAATAATAAAAAAGTATTTAAATTTGCATTTAGAGTTTTTAAAATTCTAAATGCAAATCTAGATTTTTTAAATCATATATAATTTTTTAATCTTAATTATTTCCAAAATAAACAAAATAAAAATTGAATAAATATTGCAAAAAAAGATAATATCTTATATGATAAAGAAAAAATAAGAGGTGAATTATGAAATCAAATTTCTTTAAATATATCTTTATTATATTTGTTGTAGTTATTGTTATTTTTGCTATCTATATGATTTATTTTAAAAAAGAGGACAAGCAAAATAACATAGAAGAAAATGTTGTAGAAGAAACTACAGAGATTAAAGATTTAAGACTTGGAATCTCAAACTACGATACAATAAATCCTTTAATTTCAAATAATAAAGAAGTTTTAAATATAGGAAAACTTATATTTGAACCATTAATGAATGTAACAGAAGACTACAAATTAGAAATGTGTTTAGCTACAGAATGTTCAAAAACATCTGATACAACGTATGTTGTAAAAATAGATAATAATAAAAAATGGCATGATGGAAGTCCATTAATAGCTAAAGATATCCAATTTACAATAGATAGATTAAAAGAAGGAAAATCTATCTATTCATATAATGTTGAAAAAGTCATAAGTGTAGAAATTTTAGATGCAAGTACAGTAAAAATTAACTTAAGTGAAGAAGTACCATTTTTTGAATATAATCTTACATTTCCTATTATGCCAAACAATTACTATTTAGGAGAAGATTTTTATGAATCAGCTAAAACTCCTCAGGGAACAGGAATGTATAAAATATCTAAGATAGATAGTTCATATATTGTACTTGAAAAAAACACGAAATGGTGGAATATAAAAAATAAAGACTCAAAAATTGAAAAAATATATATAAAACAATATAGTGAAGTTGGTGAATTATATAATAGCTTTAAATTAGGTAATGTAGATATATTTACAACAGAAAATGAAAATTTAGAGCAATATATAGGAACAATAGGATATGCAAATATACAAGTAAAAGCAAGAGAATTTGATTATCTAGCATTTAATTGCCAAAATGCAATATTAGAAGATTCAAATGTAAGAAAGGCAATTAATTATGCAATAGATAAAACTAATATATTATCTAGCATATATAATAACCAGGGTTATGTAGCAGAATTTCCTTTAGATTATGGAAATTATTTATATACTAGAGATGCAAATAGTTTAGGATATAATCCTGAGCAGTCTAAAAAAATATTACAAGAAAATGGATGGGAATATAAAAATAAACGTTGGCAAAAAACAGAAAACTATAAGACAAAAAGATTAAACCTTACACTTACTGTTAATAGTACAAATATAAAAAGAGTAGCAGTTGCAGAAAATATAAAGAATCAGCTACAAGATATAGGAATAAATGTGACTATACAAAAAGTATCAGATAGTAAATATAAACAAATATTAGAAAATAAAAGTTATGAAATGATATTAACAGGTGTTTACAATTCATATAGTCCAGATTTAACATCGTTTTTTGGAGAAAATAATTTACAAAATTATTCTAATAATGAGATAAATGAAATATTGTCACAAATAAAAAATATAAAAGAAGAGCAAACATTAAAACAAAAATATGAAAGAATAGCAAATATATTTTTTGATGAACAACCATTTATTGGAATATATCGAGGAAGAGCTAACATAGTTAAAAATCAAAATCTAGCTGGCGAAATAAAAGGAAACAATTACTTTAGCTATTATGGATTAGAAAATTGGTATAGAATATAGAAATAAATACTAAATTTCGATTCCAGTATAAGTTTTGAATATGCATAAATGCACATATAAAAATAAAATAAAAAAATTAAAAAAATACTTGACAAAAAAATATCTTAGTATATAATAAATACAAACAAGCGTTTGAAAAGAACGAATTAGGAGGAAAAACAATGGAAAAAGAAAATTCAGAGAAAATGAGAGCATTAGAAGCTGCATTAGGACAAATAGAAAAACAATTTGGAAAAGGTTCTGTAATGAAACTAGGAGATTTCCAAGCAATGAATGTAGAAGCTATACCAACAGGAGCATTAAGCTTAGATATAGCATTAGGAATAGGAGGAATTCCTAGAGGAAGAATAATAGAAGTATATGGTCCAGAATCTTCTGGAAAAACAACATTAGCATTACATATGATTGCAGAAGCACAAAAATTAGGTGGAGAAGCAGCATTTATAGATGCAGAGCATGCTTTAGACCCCGTATATGCTAAACATTTAGGTGTAGATATAGATAACTTAATAGTATCTCAACCAGATACAGGTGAACAAGCATTAGAAATAGCAGAAGCATTAGTTAGAAGTGGAGCATTAGATGTTATAGTTATAGACTCTGTTGCAGCACTAGTGCCAAAAGCAGAAATAGATGGAGATATGGGAGATTCACACATTGGTCTTCAAGCAAGACTTATGTCACAAGCATTAAGAAAATTAGCAGGTGCTATAAATAAATCAAAATCAGTTATTATATTTATAAACCAATTAAGAGAAAAAGTAGGAGTTATGTTTGGTAACCCTGAAACAACAGCTGGTGGTAGAGCATTAAAATATTATGCATCAGTTCGTTTAGATATTAGAAAAGTAGAAAATATTAAACAAGACGGAGAAGTAGTAGGAAACCGTGCAAGAGTTAAAGTCGTAAAAAATAAAGTTGCTCCACCATTTAGAGAGGCAGAATTCGATATAGTATATGGAAAAGGTATTTCAAAAGAAGGA
Organism: uncultured Clostridium sp.; assembly: GCA_900553405.1. Lineage (GTDB taxonomy): Bacteria > Bacillota > Clostridia > TANB77 > CAG-508 > UMGS1663. The sequence continues at coordinate 22,888 of USDF01000021.1, forward strand.
AATATATTAGATATAGCTGTTAATCTAGATATAATAGAAAAGAGCGGTTCTTGGTTTAGCTACAATGGAGAAAGAATTGGGCAAGGTAGAGAAAATGTTAAAAAATATTTACAAGACAATCCAGAAATAGCTAAAGAAATAGAAGAAAAAATAAGAGCAAACTTTAATGAAGCTTTTGAAAAAAGCTTAGGTGAAGAAACAGAAAAAGACGAAGATGAAGAATAAGATGTAACAAAATAACAATAGTGAGAGGTCATTATCTGTTTGAAGCAAAATAGCAAGAATTATCTTGCTATTTTTGTTTTTTTGTAGTAGAATGTGAAAAAAGTAGTAAGGAAGAAATATATGTATACCATAGAAGAATATGATAAAGAAAAAACTAAAGTATTAAAATATGTAATATATAAAAAAAGAACTATTAGAGAGATAAAGACAAAGTTTAAAACACTAATAGATGAAAATATGTTGGAAGATATAATAGAAGAATTAAAAGAAAATGGATATATTAGTGATGAAAATTATATAAAAAGAGCAGTTAGTGAATATATGGCACTTAAAAATCTTTCTATAAAAGAAATAAAATATAAGTTAATATCAAAAGGAATATCAAATTCTATGGTAGAAGAATATGTTTCAGAAAATCTTGAAGAATTAGAAGATTATGAACAAAAATCAGCAGATAATATTGTACTAAAAAAGATTGCAAGTATGGATGAAACAGAAATAAAAGGATACTTACTAAAAAAAGGATATAGAGAAGAAAGCATAAAAAATGCAATGCAAAAGATAGAGGAATAAAGCATAAAACAAATAAAGTATAAATATAGACATGAAAAAATAAAAAAATGAAAAAAGTTAATAATTAAGCCAAAAGAAATGGGGATAAAAAATGCAAAATGTATTAACATTAGAGACTAATAAATATGCAATTAAATTAGAAAATTTTGAGGGACCACTTGATTTATTATGCCATTTAATAGATAAAAATAAAATGGATATATATGATATAAAACTAAGTGAAATAACAGATCAATATATTGCATACATTAGCCAAATGGAAGAAATGAATTTAGAAGTAACTAGTGAGTTTTTGATTATGGCATCTACTCTTCTTTATATAAAATCTAAAAATTTATTACCAACAGAAGTGGAAGATGAAAGAGAATTAACAGAAGAAGAACTATTACAAAGAATTATTGAATATAAAAAATATAAGGAAATATCAAAAAAAATAAGAGAATTCTATGAGCAAAATAGTAAAAGATGCTTTAAATTACAAGAAAATATAGAATTACCAAAACAAAAATTGGAAAGAGAATACAAAAAAGAAACAATTATAGAATTATATACTCAAATAGTAGAAAACAACAAAAATCGCTTAAATCAAAATGCAAAAAATATTGAGAAGATAGCTATTACAGATACATATACAGTTGGAAGCAAAGTAAAAGAAATGTTTAGAGAACTTTTAAGAAAACCAAAGTTTATTTTTAACAAATTATATAAAGTTTCTGAATGTAATAAAAATGAAGTTGTAACAGCTTTTACAGGACTTTTGGAATTATCTAGAAGAAGTAAAGTAGTAACATCTCAAGAAGAATTATTTGGAGATATAGTTGTAGAAAAAGCCAAAAGAAAAAGAGCTTAGAAAAAATGCAACAATATAACTAAAAATAGATTCCAAACAAATATCTTAAAAAGGTTGATATACTTTAGAAATAAAAAAGTGAAATGAAGATAAAAAGTTTAAAAAAGAAATAAATGGAAAAACTAATACCAAAGGAGAAAAAGATGGTATTAGTTTTTATTTTTTTAGCATTAATAATTATAATTTTTTCTTTTACTACAATTATGTTATTATCTACAATACAAATAAAAGTAACAAATTTGATATTAGAAAACAAAAAAGAAAGAGATGTAAAAAGAATAAATAATAACTATAAAATAAAAGTAGGTATATATTTTTTTAATAAAATACCTATTCTATGGATAAATTTAAATAGTAAAAAAATAAAAAAAATTAATTCTAGTAAAAAATTACCAAAAGTAGATTTTCAAAAACTAAAAAATAAAGAAAATATAGATAAAAAAATATTTGAGTTAATTAAAAATATACAAATAAAAGTAAAAAATATAAAATTAAATATAAATATAGGAACAATAGATGCTGTATTAACATCTTACTTAGTTGCTATAATTGCCAGTATTATAGGAATTATATTGCCACACATTACAGAAAAAAATAATATAAATACATGTTACTTTATTGTTAACCCTAAATATCAAAATAAAAATGAATATAACATCAAGTTTGAAGGTATAATTTACATTAAAATTGTACATATTATTTTTAGTATGTTAAATTTTGTAAGGAAAGGAAGTAATGAAAATGAATGAACATCCAATAGAGGGACTTATGCTTACAGCAATGAATAGTATTAGAGACATGGTAGATGTAAATACTATAATAGGAGAACCTATAGAGACTTCAAATAATATAATAATAATTCCAATTTCAAAAGTAGGATTTGGTTTTGCGGCTGGAGGAAGCGAATTTAAAACAGAAGCAATAGACGAGTATAGTAGAAAAGATAAAGATGAACAAATTCAATATAAATTACCGTTTGGAGGTGGAAGTGGAGCAGGAGTAAGTGTTACTCCAGTAGCCTTTTTAGTAATACAAGAAAATAATGTAAAACTTTTGCCAGTAAGTCATAGTTCTACAATAGATAGACTATTAGATTATGTACCAGATTTATTAGAAAAAGCAAATGATATTTTAAATAAACAATTATGTAAAAAGGAAAAAGAATATACTACAGAAAAAATAAAAGAGGAAAAAAGTGGGACAGTAGTAGTTCCAAATACAAATAAATTTCATCCTAAAAGAAATAAACCTATAAAATATGAGTTTGATTATGAAGATACACCTTTGGAATATAATGATGAAAATACAAATATAGATGAATAAAAGAAATCGCACAGGATATCAATCCTGTGCGGTTAATAAAGCTTCCTTTAATTCGTGATTGGTAGTATAACGAGATACTACAGGATTACTTTTAGCAAATGGGCTAAAAGTAGAATTAGTAGAAAAGCCTGTACTAGGAGTAGGGAAATAACCCCGTTTACTTGTTTGCTTTCTTGCTGTTCCCCAAATTCGTTGATAAGTTTTAATATCCATAATGTGATCTCCTTTTATAAAATTAACAATAAGTTACTAACCTTATTATAACACATTATATAGAATAAATCAAATAATATAGAGTTTATTAAGTATTTTCAATAAAATGTTCAATTACACAAAGAGTTCATAAATCGTTCATAAACTTATGATATATAATTATAAAACAGAATGAAGTTATTCAAAGATAAATATTCATTTATATTATTAGGAGGTAGTTAATATGACTAAAGAAGAAAGAAAACAAAAAATGGAAGAATTTAATGAGAAAATGAAAAAATTAAATTCAAAAATTAAAGATGGAACAGATACTGCAATTATTGCTGGAATGGAAGCAAAAGATACATTATCTGCAAAAATGGAAGATGCAAAGAGTGGATTAGAAGCTGCTAAAGAACAATGCAGAATTGCATCTGAAAGAGGAAAAGGAAAAATATCAAGTGAACTTTTAAAGGCTCAAATGAATTTTAAAGTAGCTAAAGAAAATATACAAGAAAGAAAAGAAGCACATGATAAAGAAAAATTATCAAAATACATTGATAATCAATTAGAATATGCAGAACAATCTGTAACATTAGCTTTACTTGCAGCAGAAGAAGCAAAAGTTGCATTTTTAGAAGCTGTTGAAGCACAACAAGAATATGATGAGAAATATGGAAAAGATGAATAAATAAAACAAAAGAATTTCTATACAATGTTATTTTTATAGAAATTCTTTTTATATTCTACAGAAATTGTTATAGTTATTCTCTTAATAATCTAAACCATGAGAAAAATAGAAATTCAAACATATTACTTAAATTTACCTTTTTAACATCTTTATCTGCGATTAAATTTGTACTTGCTATAGCTTCACCATCTAGAAAATAAGTTATATCACCTAATTTTTGACCTTTAGTAATAGGTGCACTAACACATTCAGGAATGCTTAATACTTGCTCAATTTTTTTATCTTTTCCTTTTTCAAGTAGACAACCAGAGTCATTTTCATAAACTACATCTATAGAAGATATCACGCCCTTGCTAACATTTATAGATTTTAAAATAGAATCTTTTTTTGCAAATTGTACATATGAATAATTACTAAATCCATAGTCTAGTAATTTTTGAGCTTCTTCAAAACGAATTTTGGTAGAAGGTGCTTTCATAATAACTGCAATAAGTGAAAGATTATCTCTAGTTGCACTTGCAGATAAATTATATAAAGCAAGACCTGTAGAACCAGTTTTTAATCCAGTTGCACCTTTATAATTTCTAATCAATTTATTTGTGTTAGTAAGAGTAGATTTACCATCTCTTAAAGAATCCATCCAAATAGTAGTGTATTTGGTAATAGAAGGATGATTTTGCAATAGTTCTCTAGACATTAAAGAAATATCATAACTAGATGTTATATGACCATCTTCGTCTAAACCATGACAATTTTTAAAACAAGTATCATTCATTCCTAATTCTTTAGCACGAGCATTCATTTTATCTACAAAAGCTTCGGTCGAGCCAGCTAAAAATTCAGCCATAGCAACAGTACAATCATTTGCAGAAACAACGCAAATTGCCTTTAACATTTCGTCTACTGTTAATTCTTCACGTACATCAAGCCATATTTGAGAACCACCCATTTTGCTTGCATTTTCACTACAAGGGACTTTATCAGTTAAAGAAATTTTACCACTATCTAAAGCTTCCATAATAAGTAAAATAGTCATAACTTTAGTAACAGAGGCAGGACGTAATTGTTCATGGCAATTTTTTTCATACAAAATTTTTCCGGAAGTCTGATCTATTAAAATACAACTTTCAGATTCTAAATTTAGATCTGTAGAATCTGGTGTAGCAGAAGTAGAGAAGGTGTCCTCTGACCATATAAAAGAAGAAACTGCAAAGCTATAAGGAGTAAACAAAAACATAAATACTAGAAAAAGAGATAGTATTGTATATAATATTTTTTTCATAATAAAACCTCCAATATTAGTTAATTCATATATATGAAAAAAAAACTAAAAAAATGTTTATAATATAAAATTTATAAACATCTTTTTAGTTTTATTACGTTTGTGTACAAAATATAATGAAAAAAAGTATTAAAATTAAATTTAAGCCTTTAAAAGAACTATACTAATAGAATTGTTATCAGTAGAGGCTTCTATGCGGATGTCATAATTTAAATCATTACGAAATTTAAAATCTAAAGAACCATAAGAAACGGCTGCATCTCTACCATCGGGAACATAAGTTACATCTTTTCCATGCTCGTGTCTTTCTATAACAGTAAGATTACCTGCTTCAAGTACAGCATTATATAAAGTACTACTTACTTGACAATTACCACCACCAATACCTTTTTCAGTTTTATGATCTATAATTACACTAGCTTCTTGATATCCTTTTTCAGCAGTAGGTTTTCCAACAACTTGGTTAAAAGAAAAGGTTTCTCCAGGATGAACTATAGTGCCATTTAACGATGAACAAGTTATTCCTATATTTACTAATCTACCTTCGGATTTATCCTTAAGTTGAGTAGAATACGAAGAAATCTCGTTGTTAGCTGTAGTAGAAGAATTATTATCAGCAATATTACCTAAAATTTCATTTTGATTTTCAATAATATTGGCAATTCTATTTTCAGCCATTTCTTGATTAACATTAGTTGAAGTTCTTTGGGTAGAAATATTAGTTTGATTGTTAGAAGAATTGCCTTCATTATTTTTATTATTGTTTTTATTTATAAAGAAAACAATTAAGGCTATAATTATAATAGCAATAATAATGTATATTAAAAAACTATATTTTTTCATATAAAACTCCTTCATTTTTTTGTTTTTATATAGTATTTCCAAAAATGTAAAAAATATAAGCAGTTGACAAAATAAAAAAATATAGTATAATTAAATATGTAAAACAAATTGAGAGGGAAGAAAATGGTCGCTAAAATTTGGAAAAAATTATTGCTTTTTGTAGTATTGATAGCATGTTTGTTTAATGTAGTAATAAAAATAGTAAATAAAAATTCTTTAGAACAAGAATTACAAGCATCAGCACAATATGTACAAAAACAAGAAATAGAAAATAAAATAAACGTCAAGTGAAAAGTTAAATGCAATTCTGTAAAGTAAATGCAAGTTGTAAGAAAA
>USDF01000022.1 GCA_900553405.1 uncultured Clostridium sp.
CTTAGATTTTCTTAAAATTTGCATTTGATAGAAAATCTTAGGCTCGCTCTTTTATTTGATTTATTAATCAATACTATTTTTATTCTTTAATTTCTTTTGCAAGTTTTCCTATTGCTTTCGTTTCTATTCTAGAAACATATGAACGAGATATTCCCATCATTTTTGCAATTTGATTTTGAGTTCTTGGTTTATTACCATCTAATCCAAATCTCATTTCTATTATCAATTTTTCTCTATCTTTTAATACTAACTTCATTTTTTCATATAATTTTTTCACTTTCATTTTCAAATCAACTTCATCTTCTATGTTCTTTCCACTATTTTCCAGCACATCTTTTAGTGTCACTGTATTATCATCTTTGTCTTTTCCTATTGTATCTTCTAAAGAAACTTCTGCTCCTATCTTTTTTGTACTTCTCAAATGCATTAAAATTTCATTATCTATGCACCTTGAAACATATGTGGATAGTTTAACATTTTTACTTGGTTTAAAGCTATTTATTCCTTTTATTAAACCTATTGTTCCTATAGAAATTAAATCATCTTGTGAAACTTTTGTTGCTATATATTTTTTAGAAACATGCGCAACTAATCTTAAATTTCTTTCTATTAATATGTTTCTTGCTTCTTCGTCACCTTGACATAGTTTTTCTAAATATAAATTTTCTTCTTCAGCAGTTAGTGGTTCTGGAAACAATTGATTATTTGATATATAACCTACAAGAAATACCGCTCCTTGTAAAAACGTTAAAAAACTTGAAAGAGTAAGGGCTAACATACAAGCACCTCCATTTTTTTACTATACCAAATTATATGTATAAAAAAATTAAAAGTGCCTGACCTTTAAAATAATACATGCATAGACATACTAAAATATATCTATGCATATAAATTTTATAAACTGTTATTCAATTTTTCTATCTGTTCATTAATTTTATCAATATCAAATCCACTTGCTTTTTCATCTGTTATATTATATTTTTCTTTAATTCTTAAAATTTTTTCTACACTCTTATTAATTCTTTCTTCAGATATTTTCCCTTTCTTTATTTGACCAATTATATATTTTATAATTCTATCTATCTTTTTGTATGAAAGACCTATCATAACTATATCATTGCCTGCTAAAATTGCTCTTTTCACTGCTCTTTTCATATTATAATGCAATCTTATTGCCATCATTTTCATATCATCTGTAATTATTAGTCCACAGTAATTATATTTTTCTATCAAATATTTTTGAATTACTTTTTTAGAAAGTGAAGCAGGATATTTTCTATCTACATCTTTTATAATAAGATGTCCCACCATTATTGCATCTGCCCCATTTTTTATTGCTACTTCAAAAGGTTGCATGTCTTCTTTTTGTAGTTGTTCAATTTTTTCTTTTATTTTTGGAATTCTAAAATGCGAATCCTTTTTTGTAAGTCCATGTCCAGGAAAATGTTTTATTACTGATATAACATTATTTTGTTGTAATTGTTTCATAACCTCTATTGCATATTTTTCTACATCTTCTTTGTTTTCTCCATAACACCTATCACCTATTGCATGTTTTTCCTCAAATCTTCTTATATCTAATATAGGAGCATAGTCCATAGATATACCAGTTTTGTTTAGCATTTTTCCTATAATATTTCCTGTTTCTTTAACTAGTTCTACATCTTTTGAGTTTGCAAATTTTGTAGCGCTTTTTAAATTTAAAACTTCAGAAGGCATACGGTTTACCCTTCCTCCTTCTTGATCTATACTAATAGTTATAGGAACTTTATTTTCACAATTTAATTCTTTTATATCGTTTATTAAATTTAGCATTTTTTCATAATTGTTGTAGTTCTTTTTATAAACAATTATTCCACCAATTTTTAATTTTTTTATTATTTTATTAATTTCTTCTTGTTTTTTTTCTTCAAAACCTACTATAAACATTTGTCCTACTTTTTCTTCTAAACTTAGTTCTTTTATATCCATATTTATACCTATCCTTTACTGCTTTTAATTTTATCATATACTAAATTTTCATACAATATTTTTTAATAATTTACTCATATATTATTTTTCAAAGAATACTTTTATATTGTAGTTAATTACTACTCAAAAATAATTTGAAAGATTCTAAAAAATCTTTTATAACTATTTGTATTTTCAGATTTGATTAAAAGGATTGGTTTTATGAATTTTTTACTTTCTGTAGGTAAAGGCATTTTAATAGGTATAGGAGCCGTGGTTCCTGGAATTAGTAGTGGTGTTTTATGTGTTATTTTTGGTATTTATGAGAAATTAATTGATTGTGTTTTAGGTATTTTTAGAGATTTCAAGAAAAATATACTTTTTTTACTTCCTATAGTTTTAGGTACTATAATAGGTTTTCTTTTATTTGGAAATATATTAAACTATGCTTTTACAAATTTTGAAGCTGAATGTAAATTATTGTTTTTAGGTCTTATTTTAGGTTCTGTTCCATCTTTAATAAAAGATACAAATTCAAAAAGTCCCTTTAAACTTCATTATCTAATATATACTATTTTTGCATTTTTGCTGGGTCTCTTTTTATTTTTATTAGAAAATAAAATGAGTAATTTAAGCTTTATAAGTAATTGTAACACCATTTATCTTATTTTTTCTGGCTTTGCTATGTCTGCTGGAATTGTTATTCCTGGCGTAAGTAGTACTGTACTTCTAATGTGCTTCGGAATTTATGATGTATATCTTCAATCACTTGCAACCTTAAATTTAAGTATTTTAATACCTATTGGACTTGGTTGTTTAGTTGGAGGTTTTATATTTTTATTGCTTATCAGATTTTTATTAAAAAAGCATTATGCTCAAACTTCTTATTCTATTATTGGCTTTGTATTAGGAAGCATTTTTGTACTAATCCCTAACACTTTTACTTTTACATCTATTATTTTATTTTTTATTGGTTTCATTGTTGCATTTAAGTTAGAAAATTTAAAGAAGTGTTAGTTAATATAATTTAATATTGTTGTCTTTTTAACTTTTATTATTTACAAAAAATATGATTAAATTTTTTTGACTACTGAGAAAGTATCAAAAAAATAGTGAGTTAGAATTTTTTTCTAATTCACTATTTTTCAATTATATTTATTATTTTATGTAAAGGTCAAAATTGACCCGTCCACAAATGTCCTTTATTTTTTTCTTCTTAAAATCCAATCCTTTTGAACTTCAATTGGAAGGCTCATAATTACTTTTTGTTCTGCCTTTCCTGGGTTTACATGTGATATTTCTTCATTTGTATCTACATCCCATAATTTATCTATTGTAAATTTTACAGTTTCTATTTGTCCTGGAACTATAATTTCTAACTCATCTCCAACTTGCAATTTATTTTTAATTTCAATTATAGTCTTGTCTTGCATATTTTCTACTACTTTTCCACCAAATTCATAGTCTGAATTATATTGCTTTCCTTCGTATTCTTGAATATCTTTATTATTTCTATCATTAAAGTAAAATGTAGTCAAACCTCTTGTTTTTGTTTTTTCTAATTCTTTTAAATATTTTGTATAATCATAATTTTCAGGATCTTTCATATAATCATCTATTGCATTTCTATATGCATTAACTACCGAAGCTAAGTAATATTCTGTTTTTAGTCTTCCTTCAATTTTTAAGCTATCTACACCCATTTCTATAATTTCAGGAATTTCTTTTACTAAGCACATGTCTTTTGATGAAAAAATGTAAGTTCCTTTATCATCATGTTCTACTGGCATTAAATTTCCTGGTTTATTTGTTTCTTCTACATAAACATTATATGCCCATCTGCAACTTTGTGCACAGTCTCCTAAGTTTGCACTTCTTCCTGCTAAGAAGTCACTTAAGAAACATCTTCCTGAATATCCAAAACAAATTGCTCCATGAATAAATATTTCCACCTCTAAATCTTTAGGCTTATTTTCTATAAGTTCCTTTATTTGTTTTTTATTCATTTCACGTCCTAGTATTACACGTTTTGCTCCGTTTTTGTACCAAAAGTTTGCTGCATGATAGCTTATAGTATTAGCTTGTGTACTAATATGTAAAGGAATGTCTGGTGCATATTCTTTTAAAATATCTACTACTCCACCATCTGCAACTATTATTCCGTCTACTTTTAATTCATTAAGCATTTTTGCTTGTTCTATAATTTCTTCATATCTATCATCCCAAGCATATATATTTATATTGGTATATACTTTTTTTCCTATTGAATGTGCATATTTTATTGTATTTGCTAGGTCATCATCTTTCATTTCTGCTCTTGTTCTTAAAGATAAGCTAGATGTACCTGCATATACTGCATCTGCTCCATACATAAATGCTATTTTTGCTTTTTCAAAAGACCCTGCTGGGGCTAATAATTCTGGTTTTTTCATTTTTTTCTTCCTTTCAAAAGTACATGTATACTTTCTAATTTCTTTAAGTATTATAGCATGTATCATTTTAAAAGTAAACACAAATTGCTATTCTGTCTAATTTAGACATACTAAAAAAACTAGAAATTTTTGTATTTCTTTCTATGTATAATTCTTTTTATTATCACATTTTTTTCTTTTTCCTTGATTTCATAAAAGATTAAAAACTTTTTATGGATTATAAATCTAATTGGACCTTCCTTATAAATTGAACCTATGTATGGAAAATCCTCTAAAATAAAAATTTTCTCAATGATTTTAATTATGGTTTTATTAGCTATAATTGGATTTTTTAACTTATATTTAATATAATATTCCATTTTATTTAAATTGCTATTAGCTTTTTTCGTAATGTATATTTTGTAAATTGTTATTTTCTCTTTCTATTCTATTTAATATTCTTTTTGCAACATCATCAAATGAATATAATATATTTCCATTTTTTTCTTGTTCTTCATCCACTTTTGCTAATAATTGGTCTATTCTTTTTATTTCTTCTTGAGTAAAGTTCATATATTTGCACCTCCATATATTTTATATTATTCTACTTTAGATTCAATTTTATGTCAATAATTACAACAAATTTTCTTCATAAACTTTTCTACATTTTTTGACATAAAAATATTTTCAAAATAAAATATATTTTTATTTTAGTTAATTTTATTTACTTTATAAAACTCTTTTGGTATTATATATCTAATAAAAAGGGGGACTTTATGGATAAGGAGTTTTCAACTACAAAAAACAATAATTTTCATTTATATATATTATATTTTTTCATATTTGCTTTTGCTGGTTGGTTAATGGAAACAATTTATAGTTTTATTGTATTAGGGCATTTTACTATGCGTGGATTTTTGTATGGTCCTATTTGTCCAATATATGGTTATGGTGCTCTTATACTAATTATATTTCTTGGTAAATATAAAAATAATTTTATAAAACTTTTTACTTATGCTGCAGTTGTATGTTCTGCATTTGAGTATTATACAAGTTATATTTTAGAGGTATTATTTCATTCTTATTGGTGGGATTATAGAAACGATTTTTTAAACTTAAATGGTAGAATAAGTATTTTTTATACAGTTGCTTGGGGAGTTATTGCTATTATTTTTGTTGGATTCATTTATCCTTTTATTGATAAAAAAATGAATAGTATTATTTCAAAAGTTTCTTACTCTAAACTTAAAATACTTAATATTATTGCTTTAGTTCTTATGGTGGCAGACACAATTCTATCTTCTATAAAATACTTAATATAAAAAGGCGAGCTTAAGATTTTCTAACAAATGCAAATTTTAAGAAAATCTAGAGCTCGCCATCTTTATATTCTACAGAAAATTATCATACTATGATAATTTTCCTAGAATATAAAGAAAGACAGATGTAATTCTGTCTTTTTAATTTTTAAACTTTGAAATTGCAAGTCCATCCCCTACTTCTAAAATTTCTGTTTCTAAATTAGGATTTTCTGTAACTTCATGAATGTATTCTCTTAAGTTTCTTACGGCTGTACGTTGTTTATGTTTGTTGTAATCACTCATTACATATCCTTTATATAAGATATTATCTGCTAATATTACACCATCTTTTTCAAGCATTCGTAAAGCTTCTTTTAAGAAAAATGGGTATTTTCCTTTTGCAGCATCTATAAATATCATATCATATTTTCCAGTAAGCGTAGGTAATATTTCTACCGCATCACCTTCTAATATATTAATTTTCTCTGCAACTCCTACTTTTTCAATATTTACTTTTGCTTCTGCTATTCTCTCTTCATCTCTTTCTATAGTATCTATTATTCCATCTTCTTGTAGGTATTCGGAAAAGCACATTGCAGAATACCCTACGGCAGTTCCTATTTCAAGTATCTTTTTAGGTTTTGTTTCTTTCAATATTTTATCTACCACTTCTAAAGTATCATCCATTATTATTGGTATATGTTCTTCTACTGCTTTTTCTTTTATTTTTTGTAATTCTTCTTTATTCATTTTTACCTCTTTAACTTATTATCTTTCTTGTTCTTTTTTCTTTTCTTCTATTCTCTTTAATTCTGCTTCTCTAACCTTTAACATTTCTTCAATTCTTTTGCATATTTCTTTTTCATATAATTCATATATATCTGGAGCTTTTAATTTTATTTCTTCTTTTACATCTTCAAATGTTAAATTACTTTGACGTGTTATTTTTTTCAATGTTTCCCTTATTTTTGGATTTAATTTTGCAATCCAATTTCCAATCCACTCTTCAAGGAACTCTTCGTATTTTTTATATTCTTCTACTTTATTCAAAGTTTCCTTTATTTCAGCTTCGCTCTTTCTTTGTTCTACTAGCTTTTTTATTTCAGTCTGTATTTTAGATCTTATAACTGTTTCAGGATTTTCTGTTTATTGTCTATTTAATGTTATAGATTTTGCAGTAAATCCGAGCAGATTCATTTTTACTTCTAAAACTAGTGGATAACGTTTTATTCGTTCTATTATTTGCCATATTATCTACATCTCCTATTTTTACATAAATTATCAAAAAGGATAAGATACATATATAATTTAATCACATATAATCCTATCCTTTGTTCTTAATATTCTATCTTCTTGCTTCTCTTTCTCTTGTTTTTGTATCTAATGTTTTCTTTCTTAATCTAATATTTTTTGGTGTTACTTCAACAAGTTCGTCTTCTGCTATAAATTCAATAGCTTTTTCTAGAGACATTTGTAATGGTGGAACTAAACGAAGTGCATCGTCTGAACCTGAAGCTCTTGTATTTGTTAAGTGTTTTTCTTTACATACATTTATTGCTATATCTTCGTTTCTAGAGTTTATACCAACTATCATTCCTTCATATACATCTACACCAGGACCTATTAAAAGTTCTCCTCTTTCTTGTGCATTGTATAAACCATATGTTACAGATGTTCCTTGTTCAAATGCTACTAAAACACCCCTTGTTCTAGCTTGTATATCACCTTTAAATGGTTCATAGCAGTCAAATATAGAGTTCATTGTACCTGTTCCTTTTGTGTCTGTTAAAAATTCTGTTCTATATCCTATTAAACCTCTTGCAGGTATTTTAAATTCTACTTTTGTATGACCTAATTCTGCTGGTTCCATATTAGTCATTTCTGCTTTTCTTCTTCCTAATTTTTCAATAACTGTTCCTATTGATTCATCTGGTACATTAACAACTAATTTTTCCATTGGTTCGCATTTTACGCCATCTATTTCTTTGAAAATAACTTTTGGACGAGAAACTAAAAGTTCAAATCCCTCTCTTCTCATTGTTTCAATTAATACTGATAAATGAAGTTCTCCACGTCCACATACTTCAAAACTATCTGCTGAATCTGTTTCTTTTACTCTTAAAGATACATTTCTTTCTAGTTCTTTAAACAATCTATCTCTAATGTGTCTTGATGTAATAAATTGTCCTTCTTTTCCTGCAAATGGTCCATTATTTACACTAAATGTCATAGATACTGTTGGTTCATCTATATCTACGAAATCTATTTTTTCTGGATGATTTAAATCGCATATTGTTTCTCCAATTCCAATATCTGCAATTCCTGAAAGTGATACGATATCTCCAGCTTGTGCTTCTTCTACTTCAGTTCTTTTTAAACCTTCGTATGTAAATAATTTTGCAACTTTACCTTGTGTTATTTTATCATCTTGTTTGCAAATTGCTATTGGCATACCAGATTTAATAGTTCCTCTTTCTATTCTTCCTACTGCAATTCTTCCTAAATAATCATCATAATCTATGTTAGATACTAGCATTTGAGCTGGTCCTTCGATTTCACATTTAGGTGGTTCAATATATTTTAATATTGTATCAAATATACAGTTTACATTGTCAGATTCTTCATCTAAACTCATTTTTGCTATTCCATTTTTAGCAGATGCATATATTACTGGGAAATCTAATTGGTCATCACTTGCATTAAGTTCAATAAATAGTTCTAATACTTGATCTACTACTTTTGCTGGGTTTGAACCTGGTCTATCTATTTTGTTAATTACAACTATTGGTTTTAAGTTAAGTGCTAATGATTTTTTTAGAACTTCTCTTGTTTGAGGCATTGGTCCTTCAAAAGCATCTACTAATAGTAAAACACCATCAACTGTTTTTAATACACGTTCAACTTCTCCACCAAAGTCTGCATGGCCTGGTGTATCTACTATATTAATTTTTGTACCATTGTACATAACTGATGTGTTTTTAGAAAGAATTGTAATTCCTCTTTCTTTTTCCAAATCATTTGAGTCCATTACTCTTTCTGCTACTTGTTCGTTTTCTCTAAATACGTGACTTTGTCTTAATAAACAATCTACAAGTGTTGTTTTTCCGTGGTCAACGTGTGCAATTATTGCTATGTTTCTTATTTTTTCATTTATCATTTTATTTACCCCTTCTTATATTAAATTTTATCCCATAAAACAAGCGATGTCCTCATCGCTCATTTTAATATTTTTAAAATAATTATACTATTTAAATAATTTAAATTTCTTCTTTATATTCGTTAGAAGTTCCTTCTAATTCTTTAATTGATAGTTCTATTCTTTGTGTTTCTAAATCCATTTCTATTATTTTAGCATTAACGTTTTGATTTAGTTTTAATTCTTCTTCTGGTTTTGCTATTTTCTTTTCCGCTATTTGTGAAATATGTACTAATCCTTGAATTCCTGGTTCTAGTTCTACAAAAACACCAAATGGCATCATTTTTACAACTT
Source organism: uncultured Clostridium sp. (assembly GCA_900553405.1). Classification (GTDB taxonomy): domain Bacteria; phylum Bacillota; class Clostridia; order TANB77; family CAG-508; genus UMGS1663. The sequence goes on from USDF01000022.1 coordinate 9,153, forward strand.
TAACTTTTACAATATCTCCTACATGATATTTTTCTGGTACTTTGTTCCAAGGATTTGGTCCTTTATCTCCATAACTCAATTTTATACGTTTATTTTCTTTATCTAAGTCTATAACTGTTACTTCTATTTCTTGACCTTGTTTTAAAATTTCGTCTACTTTTGCATTTCTATCCCAAGAGATTTCTGAAACATGTAATAGCCCTTGTGTTATTCCTAAGTCTACGAAAGCTCCATAAGAACTTAAACTTGTAACTGTTCCTTTATATTTTTTTCCAACTTCTACGTTATTCCAAAATTCTTCTTGCTTTGCTTTTCTTTCTTCGTCTAATATAGAACGAATTGAACCTATTATTCTATTTGCTTTTTGGTCATACTCTGTAATTTTGAATTTAACGTTTTTACCTAAATAAGAATTTATATCTTCTCCTCTAGGTATTCCTGATAATGATAGTGGAATAAAAATTCTTGTATCATTTACATTTACGATTAGACCTTTTTCATTAACTTGTGAAACTTTAGCTTCAATGGCTTCATTATTTTTAAATTTTTCTTCTATCTTAGTTTTGTTTTCACGATTTTTAACTCTTTTATATGATAAAAGTACATTACCTAACCCATCATTTAATTTTAATACATCTGCTGTAATTGTATCTCCTACTTTAAATTCACTTTTAGGATTTGCATTTTCATCATTACTATATTCTTTTTTAGGAATAATTCCATCAGCTTTGTAGTTAATATCTACAAAAATTTCTCCGTTAGAAGTTATACTGATAATTTTTCCTGTTACTGTCTTTTCTAATTTTTTCTCTTTCAAAGATTCTTGTTTTAGTAGTTCTTCAAAAGATAATTCTTTTTCATTTTCCATATTCTCACCTTATTTATTTTTTAACTATTTTATTATATAGCAATCTATTTTTATTGTCAACATAATTTTCACAAGTTTTTGGTAAAAATATTTTGTTGTGTCAATGATGTGAAACAAAATAAATAAAATTGAATAAGTGATTTAAATCATATATAATTGAGTTGCAAAACAAAAATTATATAAAGGAGATTTAAATCACTTATGAATAATAGTATAACAGAAAATAATAAAAAAAGATACCTTCCACATGATATTAACACAAGAAAATATGCAGTAGAGATGTATAGAAAATAGATTATGTATGTAGAAAATACCATATTTCAAGGGTTTCATTATGGAGATAGAATAAAAAATATAATACCCAAAAGAATATAGGAGAAAAATGGCAAATGGATGTTAAATATGTACCAAATGAATGCAAGAGTAGACACATACCAGAGGATAAAAAATTCTATCAATACACATATATAGATGAAGCAACAAGAGAAAGATATTTAAAAAGATCAAATAATATTCCAATGGCAGTATTAGGATATTTAACACCAAAAGAAAAGCGTAATAAACTAAAAGTATTTGGAATAATTAGTTATGCAGTTTAATTATACATTGATTTTATATATTTTTGTTTCACATCATTGACACAACAACAAATAGTCTATTCTTTTTTTGAATAGGCTATTTGTTTTGGAAAAATTTATGATATAATAATAAAAATAGTAATTATATTTATAAATTAGAAAGAGAGAAAAAGATATGTGTGGTAAACAAAAAATTTTTATTTTAATAGGAACGATAATAATTATAGTAGAGAGTTTTATAATTGGGTTGATTATAAGAAAAATGAATGAAGTAAATGATGATTTAGCAATTATGACATATGGTCAAACATTTTATGCAAATATAGAGAGAATAAAACAATATAATGATGGCAGTTTTCAGGTTAATGTAAAAGGTTTAGAAGTAAACGATATAAATTATCGAGAAAATTTTATATTTAAAGTAGATGATAGTATTAATATAACTTGGAGAGGTAAAAAAATTAAAGTTTCGGACTTGAAAGAAGGAAATACTATATCTATTACATTCATAGATGAAATTATAAATACTATTAGCCCTACACCATTAAAAGAAGTTGTAAAAATACAAATTTTAGATGATGAAATATAACAACAACGTACAGCTTTCAAATTTGTATCTATAGTTGGATAGAATACAAATATTATTATACCAGTGAGGCATGTTGAAAAATAATTATAATTTTTGATTGTGTCAAAGTTTAATTTTTTTCTAACTAGATTTATGCCTAAGAAATGAAATAGAATATAAAGATGAATTTATTATTTTTTGTGTTATATCGACTCTAATTATTATAGAAAATGATAATTAGTATAATTGTACTACTTGGTATAGAATTGACAAAGAAGTCGATAATTAATGGATAGCCATTGAACCTAATGATAATACTATTTCTGATGAATTATCACTATATCAAATTTTTAAATTTCAAATTGATAGGTCAAATATATATGGAATATTAGAAAAATAACAATATAGATTAATAAAAACTATTTTTGATAATGAAAATCAATATTTTGGGGTAAAAATTTCAATTAACTAAGAAATTATTAAGAGATAGTTACATTTCCTTATTATTGTGCAAAGGTGAAAAAATGTCGAAAAAGGAAAAAAGGAAATTTTTTCCTTTTTTAAGGAATTTTTATTGAAAAATTATAAAGTATATGATAGCATATTTGTATAATAAAGAAAGGGGAAGTTTTCTATGGAAAAAAGCTTCTTAGTTAAATCATTTATTCTTTTACTTATTATTACAATGCTTTCATTTACAATTATGAACTTTACAGTTCAAGCTGCTGACAATGCCTCATTACAGACAGACAGAATTAATATAGGAGGTGAAACTGTTGATGAAATAACAATAGAAAATTCTGATATAGAAACAGGTCCTATATTACAATATGATGCTACCACTGGAGAAACAACAGAAATCAATATGGATGAAGTTAGACAAAATATTTTACAAAAAAATAGTAGAATTGTAAAAAGGTTAGACAGGATAGAACCATTTGATCCATTAGCCTCTCAGCAAAATAAATCCTCTATTACTCCATATAGTACAACTTTTAATAAAGTTTCAAACACATCTGATTTTCCTTATAGAGTAACTTGCCGTATATCTGTTGAGGTTTATGGGAAATATGCTTCTGCGTCAGGATTTTTGGTTGGTTCAAATATTCTTCTTACTGCTGCACATTGTGTAATGAATGAAAATGATAATGACAACATATTTGCTCAATGGACGGCTTATCCTGCATACAATAATGGAGCATATAATGGAATAAAAGCAGGTTTGTCAAGAATCATTTATCCTTCTAGTTGGAAGCAAAACCATTCAAATGAAAACGATTGGTGCATTTGTATATTAGATGATAATATTGGTTCACAGGTAGGCTGGTATGGCGCTCAAGCATATGGTACAAATGGAGAGATGGATGATTTATCTGTAAGAGCAATTGGCTATCCTTCAAATCCTGGTAGCTCATTATATCAATATTATACATATGGAAATTTATCTTGGATAAAGAATGGAAGTTTTGACACATCTTCTAAAATTGTTGAAGGAATGAGTGGAGGACCTATTTCACGTACATCTGATAATTGTGCTGTCGGTTTAGTAAAAGGATATTATACATTAAGACCAGATACAGGAATAGGAGTAAGAATAACTCAACAAATTATTGACTTAATAAGAGAGAATAGATAGAATCATAAAAATCAAATAAAAGTTTTAAAAAAATTACCACAAAAGTGTCAAGTACTTTTGTGGTAATTCAGTAGTTTTATTATTTTGTAAGCTCTAATATTTTCTCCATTAAATCTTCTGTTATTTTATCTAATGCTTCTTCATCATTTTTATCATAATTGCTATAATCTAATGGTTTTCCATATCTAATTATTGCTTTTGAAAATGGACCTGTTTTTCCAGATATTCCAACTGGAACTATTTTAGCACCAGTTCTTAATGCAAAAAATGCTGCACCATCTTTTACTTTTTCTCCTTTTGCTAGTCCATTTCTTGTTCCTTCTGGAAAAAGTGCTATACATTCTCCATTTTTTAAATATCTTAAAGATTGCTTTATCGCATTTATATCTTTTGAATCTCTTAATACTGGTATAGTTTCAAATACCCATCCTAGAAATGCAAAAAATTTATTTTTGTATAAAGTTCCTTTTGCTAAAAAATGACAATTTCTTTTTGCTGTTACTTTAATTAAAACTGGATCTAAAAATGTTCTATGATTTCCACAAAATATAACTGGCTCATCCATAGGAATATTTTCTCTTCCCTCTATTTTCATTCTATGAAAAATTATACAATAAACATATAAAACTTTTTCTATAAAAATAGCAAGTCCTCTTTTTAGTTTCTTTCCCATTTATACCATTTCCTTTCTTAAAAATTTTTGTTTTTATATTTTTCTGTTATTATTTTTTTTACTTTTTCTTTTACTTCTTCGATACTTAAATTTGTAGTATCTATATAAATTGCATCTTCCGCTATTTTTAAAGCTCCTATTTCTTTTTCTTTGTCATTTTTATCACGAATTTGAATATTTTTTAGCACTTCCTCATATGTCATTTCTATGCCTTTTTCTTGCATTTCTTTATATCTTCTTTTAGCTCTTTCTTCTTCATCCGCATCTAAATAAATTTTTACATCAGCATTTGGAAACACATATGTTGTAATATCTCTTCCTTCCATTATAACATCTTTTCCTTTTGCCAAGTTTCTTTGAACTTCTACCATTGCAAATCTAACTTCCACTATTGAAGATACTTGAGATACTATTTTTGTGACTTCTTTACTTCTTATCTCGCTTGTTACATCTTCATTATTTAAATATACTTTTTGAATACCTTGTTCATTTTTCATATCTATATGAATATTAGGTAATGATTCTATTATTTTTTCTTTTTCTTCTAATTTTATATTATTTTTAATTGCATATAAAGCTACACATCTATATGTTGCTCCTGTATCTATATTAACTAATCCCATTTCTTTTGAAATTAAACTTGTTATTGTTCCTTTTCCTGTACCTGCAGGTCCATCCATTGCTACTATAAATGACATATTTTTTCCTCTTTTCTTAATTTTAGTTATCTATTAAATTAAATTTGATTATCTACAACAATTAATATAATCTTCTTAATCTTTTTTCTGTGGCATTTCTATTGATTTAGCTATTACTGTTATTTTTTGTACATTCATGGTTGTTGATTTTTCAATTTCTTTTACGCATTTTTCTTTAAATTCTTTTAATTCTTTTATAATACTATGACCATATATTACTGCTACTTCCATATAAATAGATGGTCCTTCTCCGTAATTTTCCACTCTGGTTCTCATTACTCTTGATATTCCTTCCGCCTTTTTAGCTAAATATTCTACTATTTGGCGAAATACTGTGTCTGAAATTGTAAAATTACCCAAGTAACTAAATGTAGGTCTTATTATTGATTTTTCTGATATATATGGTTTATTTCCGCTTCCCTTTGACTTAAATATTTGTAGTGGGTCTAATATATAACCTGAAAAATCTTTCTTTATCTCAAATGTAGGAACAGGTATTACATGTTTTCCTTGTGTTACCCTTATGTTTCTAGCTGTTTTCATTTCTGTTTCTGTTGCTACATCTTGAATATATATTGTTTTTTGTATTTTAGGTAGACCTAAGTTTTCTGCAATTTTTTCTACCATTCCATCTGATGTTCCTAAAATTAGAATTGATTCTGGTTTTAATTTTTTTATAGCTTTTTGCATTTCTTTTCTTTCTTTTTCATCTATAAAAATAGCATGTTTTACAGTTTCAATTTTTGTTGGTGCTTTTTTTGCAGACTCTCCTGCTACTACCTCATTTTCATTTACCAAAAGTCCATCATCTATAATATAAGAAATATTATTTTCTCCTGCTACCATTTGTGCCCTGTAACTTTTCCCTGTTCCAGAAGGTCCAACAAATGCATATACTCTTATATCTTTCATACATTTTCTCCTTTAATCTTTTTCTACTAGTGTAATTGTATAATGTAAATTATGATATTTTACATTATATGATTTTGTTTCTACTATTTGTACATTTTCTAGCTCTTGTTTTATTTCTTCTGTAAAATCTTCACTAGAATCTATTAGCCAAATTCTTCCTTTATAATCTTTAAGTCCATCTATATTTTCATATGTTTTAAAATTGTATCCAAAAGCTTTATATGCTTCTTCTACATTCCAATTATCTTTATTCCAAAAATATACTTTATTGTCTAAGAAATTGACATCTAAAACAAAACTATCTACATTATTTTTGTGTAATATTATATCATCTTTTTGTATATTTTCCTTTATGTATTCTATATGTTTATTATTACTTTCATCATAATTTGTTTTTATTAATTTTACTTGTACAAATATAGATATTATTAATGATATTATACAAATAGCTATAGTTATATATTTATTTCCTTTTTCAGCCATTGTATAACTTAAGAAGAATATAAACAACCCTGTTACACATAACATATATCTTGCATATATTATTGGTCTCCATATTATTAATGAAACTAAGCATATAGCAAGGACAAGTATTCCCCATATTAATATTGCAAGTTTCTCTGGCTTTTCTTCTTTACTTTTATTCTTTATATTAGCATATATCATGTATGCACATATTAATATTCCAAATATTCCTGCAATTACAGGATTTACATATGCATCTCCACCTAAATTTCCTGTAAATTGGAAATTAAAAAATTCTATTAATGAATCTGGAAATTTAATTGATATCCAAAAGCCTGATGATACTTGTTTTACTTGTAATAGTAAAGAAACTATCCAAGGTATATATAATATTATTTGTGGTATTGCAACTGTAAAAAACATTTTTAAATTGTTTGTAATTTTTTTCTCTTTAACTGCTTCTTTTGCAAAAAATATGAATAACATTAAATTAACAATTCCTGCTGTAGCTAAAGCATAATAATGTGTATATGCTGATGCCAAGCTAAATATTGCAAATAAAATCCAATTTTTAATTTGTTTTTTATCTCTGTTTTTATAAACTCTATATGCATATATACACATTAGTGTAACTAACAACATAGCTAATGTATACATTCTAATTTCGCCTGTATACACCATATTTACAGGTAAGAAAAATACTAAAAAAGAAAAGATTAATCCTACATTTTTTCCAAAATCTTTTCTAATATGTGTAAAACCAAGTATTCCTAAAATTGATATACAAACTAATGAAAATAACCTGTAGCAAATTATTTTGTTTTCAAATATTAAATTAATAATATGTAATATCCAATAATATAAAATAGGATGTACATCATTTCCACCTATCGTCCAAATTTCTGTAAAAGTATGATTTGCTAAACCCACTGAATAACTTTCATCAAACCATAAATTTTCGTGAAATATTGGTATCGCTACAAATATAATTCCTAATATTATAACTATTATATGTAATATATCTTTCTTATCTAATTTCATATTAATTTTTATTCCTTTCATTGATATCTAAAGCTTTTTTAGAAAAATTATAAACTTATTTTTTCAAATTTCATTTTCGTTAGTTATTATATCATTATGAAAAAAAAAAGTCTATAAGTTTTATATATACACTATTGTAATTTCTCTAAAATTTCATATTGATTAAATATTTGTCTTATTTTTATATTAATGTTATAATATATTTATAGATTTAAAAGAAAGAGGAAATTTTATGGATTTATCAATAAAAAATACAACTAGAGAACAAAGAAAAGAAATTGTAAAAACAGCTCTTGCAATTTCTATTACAGGAACTGATTTTCCAAGTGATGAAGCTTTAAAAATAGTAAAAGAATACGTTGATGGTAAAACTGAAATTGAAGAAGTTCAAAGAAAAATTATTGAATTGTATAAAAAGGATGGTGAAAATAATGATTAAAGACCCTTATATTCAAGAAAACGGAACTTTAAAAAATAGACTTGGTATTACTGACTATAATACTTTAAATTCAGCTGAAAAAGATATTACATTTTCAAAATTTCTTAATATAAAAGAAACTTTCCGTACCAAATTTGATATTTCTTACATTAAAGCTATTCATAAACATATTTTTGAAGATATTTTTGATTGGGCTGGTGAGTTTAGAGAAGTTCCTATTTATAAACAAGAAGTAGTAATTCCTGGTCTTAGTCTTAATTATACAGATCCTAAAAATATTGAAAAAGAATTATCTGATTGCTTAGAAAAAATTAATAATACTAATTGGGCTGCACTTACTTTAGATCAAAAAAGTGCTACTTTTACTAAGTATCTTACTGAATTTTGGGCAATTCATCCTTTTAGAGATGGTAATACTAGAACTACATTAACATTTGCTACTCAATTTTCAAGAGAGCATGATTTTCCTTTAGATTTAGGTATTTTGCTTGATAATTTAACAAGAAAATTTGATAGTAATGGTAAAATTACACAATTTAGTATTAGAGATAAATTTGTATTATCAGCTATTCCTGAAGAATATTGTCCTGAACCTGAACATTTAAATTCTTTAATTCATACTGCAATGGTTTCTGGAATATCTAAAAATATAGAAAAATTACAAAATAATTTAGAAAGATAATTTTATTTATTATAGAAATTTACCTATAATTAGACTTATTAAATTGCAAAAATATGGTTAGTAATTATCTAAAATATTGATAACTACTAACCATATTTATTTTTTAATTTACTTCATTTATTTTTATATCTCTTACGTGTTCTATTTTTTCCCACTTTGTATTTCTTACAAATAAACATTTAAAGTTAATTAATAGCCATGAACCTAAGAATAGAGGATAAAAAATTAATCCTTTTAACATTGGTTTAATTGGCTTTTTATCTAATACCATAATTAATAATGCTGTTAGTATTGGTAATAAAAATGTTGGTATTAAATAGCGCAAACAATTTATTAATAGTTCTTGAGCTGTCATTCCATTTGCAAAATACATTACAAAGTTTAATAATAATAAAATAATTGTTACTACAAACATTGGTATACTACCTAGTATATATAAAAGTCCATCAAAGTTCATTAATGTTTTCTTTTCTTTTACAGCTGCCGCTAATAGTCCAGTATATTCTTTCATACATTGAATATGTCCAACTGTCCATCTTGATCTTTGAGACCATGATTGTTTAAATCCTGTTGGTTGCTCATCATACACTATTGCATCTGTTGCCCAACCTAATTTTCTTCCTTCTATAATATTTTTTAAAGAAAATTCTATATCTTCTGTTAATGTATTTGTATCCCAACCTGTTGGTTTTATTATATCAAATCTAACCATAAAACCTGTACCATTTAAAAGTGGAGATAAACCTAAATTATATCTTGCTAAATGATAAAAACGATTCATTGTCCAATAGAAAATTGCATAACCTGCTGTTATCCAGTTATCTGTAGGGTTTTTAATATCACGATAACCTTGTACTACATTCTCTCCTTGGCATAGTTTTTTATTCATTGCTTTTAAAAAGTTTTCATCTGCTATGTTATCTGCATCAAATATACAAAATGCATCATATGGTGCATCTTCTTCTATCTTTTGAGCTAAAAACCATTGAAGTGCAAAACCTTTTGTTTTTTTCTTTTCATCAAATCTTTCATAAACAATTGCTCCTGCATTTCTTGCTACTTCTGCTGTATTATCTGTGCAGTTATCTGCTATTACATATATATCATATAAGTTTTTAGGATATTTTTGATTTTTTAAACTTTCTATTAAGTTTGCAACCACTGCCGCTTCGTTATGTGCAGGAATGATTGCCATAAATCTATTTTCTTTATCCTCTAATATTGGTTTTTCTTTTAATTTTACTAATGAACATATACTAACTATTAATTGATATAACCAAAATATTGTTACCAACCAAGCTAATGCTTGTTGTAATATATATAAATATTCCATTTTTTGCTCCTTGTCCTTTTTTATATTTTATTAGTTAATCATTAATATTATACTATTTTCTTTTTTATTTTGCAATGATTTGTAATATTTTTATTTAATTTTCAAATAAATTTCACATATAAAGAAAAAGAACCTAAAATTTTCTATTAAATACAAACTTTAAGAAAATCTTAGGCTCATCATATTTATTTTTTACTCTTCTTCTTTGTTGTCTTCTGAATTTGTTACTTCTAGGTCTTTCATATTTAAGTTTATTCTACCTTGATTGTCTATTTCAGATACCTTAACTGTAACTTCATCTCCAACTGAAAGAACATCTTCTACTTTTTCTACTCTTTTATTTGAGATTTTAGAGATATGAAGTAATCCTTCTTTTCCTCCACCTAAATCTACAAATGCTCCAAATGTAGCTATTCTTGTTACTTTTCCGTCATATATTTTTCCAGCTTCTATTTCTCTTGTTATTTCTTCTATCATTTTCTTAGCTTTTGGTCCATCTTGTCCTTCTGTAGAATAAATGCAAACTGTTCCATCTTCTTCTATGTCAATTTTAACTCCATTTGCTTCTTCTATTATTTTATTTATCATTTTTCCACCAGGTCCGATAACATCTTTAATTTTATCTACTGGTATTGTCATTGTAATAATTTTAGGTGCATATTTTGATATTTCTTTTCTAGGTTCTGCAATTACTGGTAACATGATGTTATCTAATATATAATCTCTTGCAACTTTTGTTCTTGCAAAAGCTTCTGCAATTATATCGTATGTTAAACCATCACATTTAATATCTACTTGAATTGCTGTAATACCTTCTTTTGTTCCACCAACTTTAAAGTCCATGTCTCCAAAGAAGTCTTCAATTCCTTGAATATCTGTAAGCATTACATATTCATTTGGATTTTCTTTGCTTGTAACTAAACCTGTTGATATACCTGCAACTGGTCTTTTAATTGGAACACCAGCATCCATTAATGCTAAAGTACTTCCACAAATACTTGCTTGTGATGTTGAACCATTTGAAGATAAAATTTCAGATACAACACGAATTGCATATGGAAATTCTTCTTCTGATGGAATTACTGGAACTAATGCTTTTTCTGCTAAAGCTCCATGTCCTATTTCTCTTCTTCCAGGTCCACGAGAAGGTCTTGCTTCTCCTACTGAATAAGATGGAAAGTTATATTGGTGCATATATCTTTTTCCTGTTTCTTCATCTACACCATCTAGCATTTGTTCTTCACTCTTCATTCCTAGAGTCACAATAGTCATAGCTTGTGTTTGACCTCTAGTAAATATTGCACTACCATGTACTCTTGGAAGTAAACCTACTTCACATGAAAGTGGTCTTAATTCATCTATTTTTCTTCCATCTGGACGTTTGTGTTCATTGAAGATCATTTCTCTAACACATTCTTTTTCTAAATCATGAACTGTATCTGCAATGTCTTGTTTTCTTTCTTCTCCTGCTTCTTCTCCATATTTTTCTACTACATAGTTTGTAATATCTTCTGTTATTTTATCTATGTTAGCGTCTCTAGTCTCTTTGTCTGGAGCTTGTACATCTTGGTACATTCTATCTTTGAAAGCTCCTCTTAATTCCTCATAGAAACTTTCTTCTACACCAAAGTGTTTGTATTCAAATTTTTCTTTTCCACAATCTTTTTGAATTTCAGAAATAAATTCACAGATTTTTTTAATTTCTACATGAGCTGCTTTTATAGCCTCTAACATTGTATCGTTTGGTATTTCGTCTGCTCCTGCTTCAATCATTGTTATCTTTTCTTGTGTTGCAGCTACTGTTAATGTTAATCTTGATTTTTCTCTTTGAGCTACTGTTGGGTTTATAACAATTTGTCCATCTACATAACCTACATTTACTGCTGCTGTTGGTCCACCAAATGGGATATCTGAAATTGCTAAAGCTGCTGCTGCACCTATCATGGCACATACTTCTGGGCTATTGTCTTGTTCTACTGAAAGAACTGTTGCAACAACACATACATCATTTCTGAAATCCTTTGGGAATAATGGACGAAGTGGTCTATCTATTGCTCTTGATGTTAATATTGCTTTGTCTGTTGGTTTTCCTTCTCTTTTTGTAAAGCTTCCTGGAATTTTTCCTACAGCATATAATTTTTCTTCATAATCTACTGATAATGGGAAAAAGTCAATTCCATCTTTTGGTTCTTTTGCAGCTGTAACATTTACCATTACAACTGTGTCTCCGTAGCGAACCATAACGCTACCATTTGCAAGTTCTGCTATTTTACCTGTTTCTATTGTTAGCTTTCTTCCTGCAAGTTCTGTTGAATAAGTTTTAAACATAAATATTTCTCCTTTTCTTCCTCAAAAGTTCCAGGTGCTTTTGAGATAAATCTTTATTTCGTTTATTTTTATACCTTTATATATTTTCTAACAATACTTTTCTTAGCTGTAACCTCTACAATGTACTATTTTTTATAGTATATTGTACAAGCTACATTCTAATTTCAAGTATTATTATAAAATAAAAATATTTTATAAAATTATAATTTATTATAAGACTACTTATTAAATTATAATTCTAATCTATTACCCCATAAGTTCCTGGTCTTTTGAGGCAAAATAATTTTAAAATGGACGTTTCACTTTTATTTAGCAAAACGTCCTTTTTGATTAATTATTTTCTTAATCCTAATTTTTCAACGATATCTCTGTATCTTTGAACATCTTTATCACTTAAATATTTAAGTAAGCTACGTCTTGCACCTACCATTTTTAAAAGACCTCTTCTTGAGTGATTGTCTTTTTTGTGTACTTTTAAGTGTTCTGTTAATTCATTAATTCTTTCTGTTAAAAGAGCTATTTGAACTTCTGGAGAACCAGTATCTTTTTCATCTCTTTTATAAGCATTAATGATTTCTTGTTTTCTTTCTTTTGTCATTTTAGATTGCACCTCCTATTTTCTTTATTTGCCTTAAACTGAGTTTAAGTAGGTTTTTCCTAAAACTAAGTATAAGGTATTTGTCTTTGACTTAACTATAATACCATGTTTTTCTAATAAATGCAATAGTAAAATGCAAAAAAACATTAGGGACGGTCCTTTTTGTTCCGAAATCGGAACAGGAGGGACACTCCTTAATATTGCAAAAACATATAAAAATGAGATAGAAATTTTATTTTTTTAGTTTCTATCTCATTTTTATTTTACTCACAATACTTATTTAATATTGCCCATATAATTTTGTGGTATCTTCTAATTTCTATAATCTTAGAGCCATCGTCACATTCGCAAGTTATGAAAGGTGTATCCTTTTGGCTGTTTCTATCTTTATCTATTGTTATAGAAATAAGATTTGGTGTTACTTTAACCAATTTAGAAGAAATTTCATTATCATCTGAAAAAGATTTTTTTATGCTTTTCATCAACTCATAAAACCCTTTCCGTTCTATTTCTTTTATGTGCTCTTTTCCGTTCTCTTTCCAAATAAAAGTAATTTCCTCTTTTTTCATTTTATTTACCTCCTTCAACTGTTTGCTTTTTAGATAAACTTTGGAGATAAATGTATGTCTCCGATAGTTATCTAAAGACATATTTGTACTTTAAACTGTTTTCATATTATAACATGCTTTCTTTATTTTATCAATAGTTAACAATATAATAGACGCTTATACTCTTATATATTAGTAAAAGCGTCTATATTAAACATATTATACTATTTCACTTGTCATTGCATTTAAAGTCGTTTTGCTACTCTGATTATTGTCTTTTTGTGTATTCGTCTTAGTAACATTTGTATTAGTATTATTTGATTTTGTATTTGTAGTATTATTTACTACAGAATTTTCTGTCACATTTTGCTTTATACTATTATCTATAGTATTAGTTGTAACATTACTTTTATTACCACCTGTAATTTCATTTGTAATATTGTTTGAAACTTCATTTTTTACAACATTGCTTATTGCATTAGTATTTGTTGTTTCATTTTGGTTAGTATTATTTTTAGTATTTTCATTATCATTGTTTTCTTTTTTATTATCTTCATTTTTATATGTATGCCATGGATTTGATGAATCTGGATCTGTAGGATCCCAGTTTCTTAAATAATCTGGATAAGATGATATTTTTCTAGCACTTGGTTTTCCTAGTGGTCCTGGATTTGAACTGCTATAAAATTCAACTTTTGTTCCTCTTGCACAATTATAGAAAATCCACTTTGCATCTGCTACAGTCAAACGAATACAACCTGCTGAAGCATAAGTTCCTAATTTATCATATTCCCAATATTCTAGACTAGACTTATCTCCTCTTGTTAAATATGGAACTGAGTGAAATAGTATATTTCCTTTAATTTGCGTACTGTAATGTCCATATACATCTCCTTGAAGTCCTAGCCACTCCCATCTTGCTGGTATTGAATATACTCCAGAAGTTGGTGTAGCTACTCCTGTAGAACATACCATTGCTTTATATGGTATAGTATATTCTCCGTTTTCATCTTGAGTATATATTGTAACTACTTGTGCTCCATAATTTACCTTTATATAGTAATGTAATGAACTATTTTTATTGCTATTTTTATTATTTGTTTTATCAGTATCTTTGCTATCTTCTTCTTTTTCAGTTTCATCTGTTTCTTGTTCTAAGTCCTCTATACTCGCAAATTCTTCTACCTCTTCATTTACATTAATTAATATTTCTTCATTATCAAATTTTTCTTTTGCTTTAGAATTAGTTTCTTTCGTTTTATTTTTTATACATATTCCTATTATAGCTACTATTATTATAGCAATTATACCAATGCTTAATAATATTAAATTTTTTAAATCTTTTATTTTTCCTACATTCATTTTAATATTCCCCTTAATTCTTATATCTTTTTAAATTTTATCACATATATTTTTTTATATCAATACTATTTACATAGTATTTTGAAATAGATTTTTCTTAGTATTTTCAATGGTTTCAAAGTTTTTTTAATTTTTTTATATTTTTTTCAAAATAAGTATTGACATTTATTTTAAAATCTTGTATACTTAATCTCGTCGAAAGAAACAAGGTCGCTTAGCTCAGCTGGGAGAGCATCTGCCTTACAAGCAGGGGGTCATAGGTTCGAGCCCTATAGCGACCACCATTTTTTTTATTTAAAATTTGGCCTGGTAGTTCAGTTGGTTAGAACGCTAGCCTGTCACGCTAGAGGTCGACGGTTCGAGCCCGTTCCAGGTCGCCATTTTTTTATATAAAAGTATGGCTTTATAGCTCAGTTGGTAGAGCAGGGGACTGAAAATCCCCGTGTCAGTGGTTCGATTCCACTTGAAGCCACCACATTAAGAACTAAGTAGATTAGTTCTTTTTTTGTTATAAAATAGTAAAAGTGTAATAAAATTAATTAATATAATATTTGAAAGGAAAAAATAGAAATGAAGAAAAAATATTGGTTAATTTTATTAATTTTAATTTTGGCGATAGGAGGAATAACAATTTTTTATAAAAAAAGTACTAAAAATTCTAAAATAGGAAACAATAGAAATAGTCAAGAAATTGTAGATTATATATTGAATCTTAGTTCTTATGAAGTAAAAATAACAGTAGATATTATAAGTAATAAAAATAATAATAAATATATAATAATTCAGAAGTTTCAAACGCCTAATATAAGTACACAAGAAGTAATAGAACCAAGTAATATTGCAGGAACTAAAATAATAAATGATGGAATAAATTTAAAGATAGAAAATAGCAATTTGAATTTAAGTACAATACTAGAAAATTATACATATTTAGGAAATAATTGCTTAGATTTATCAACATTTATAGAAGAATATAAAACAAATAAAGAATCTAATTATAAAGAAAATGAAAATGAAATAATTATGCAAACAAAAAGTAAATTAGATAATATTTATATAAATACGAAAAAATTATATATAGATAAGAAGACACAAAAACTAACAAAAATGGAGATACAAGATAATAAACAAAAAAATAGAATCAACATATTATATAATGAGGTAAAGATAAATAATTAAATAAAAAAATATCTTTGCTTTGAACTAAGAAAAAATACAAATATATAAACTTGATATATAGTAAACTTAGGAGTGAAGAATATGATAATCAAAAGAGGAGATATGTTTTATGCTGATTTAAGTCCAGTTGTTGGTTCAGAACAAGGAGGAGTGAGACCAGTTTTGATAATTCAGAATGATTTAGGAAATAAATACAGTCCAACAGTAATTGCAGCAGCGATAACTTCTCAAACTAATAAAACTAAATTACCAACACATATAGAAATTGGAGAAAATACAAGTGGACTAAAAAGTAATTCTGTTGTTTTAACAGAGCAGATTCGTACAATAGATAAGAGTAGATTAAAAGAAAAAATCGGTCATATAGATGATAATACAATAATAAATAAATTAAATAATGCACTAGGGGTTAGTTTTGGATTAGATTGACAGAAAAAAATTAGTATGGTATAATATTACTGTACGTTGGGATATTTATATCCCTTTAGAAAGAAACATAATGAAAAATACGGAGGAAAGACAGCATGGAAAACATCATCGTAGCAATCGTTATGGTCCTGCAGGTTTTGCTTTCTGGTGGCGTTGCCAATGGAAATCAGAACTACAACAACTTGAACTGGCTTCAGCTCATGGTCCTTTTGGGTAACAACAATGCTTCGGCTAACTGGTATCAGGATAACTGGAGCGAAATTGACAAAACTATTGATCTTGGTGAAGGGCAGTGGGAACAGTACGGCTATGGTAAGGGCTCTACGGTCCGTATCCATGGCAATCTGAATTCTGGTTTGTATTTTGATTATTCTATTAAGGGAAGTCAGTGGAATAGCCAGAAGAAGATTACGAGCCCTGTAGAGGGCATAAACATTACCCAGACAAGTTACAACTCTGGTGATTCGGGATATTCGTTTAGTGTAGGTCCTGTGAATTTCCAGACGGCGTTGAATCTCTGGAACATGGCTGTTAGCCAGATGGCAAGTTAACCAATCACCACACTTGAAGTTGTATACTTTGAGTGTGGTGATTTTTTGGCATAGAACAAAACAACTTTTACAATAAAAAATAACAATAATATCTTGATATTTTCACATTCATAGAGTAAAATATATACTAACTAATATAAAAAAATAAGGGAGGTTTACATGGAAAATGAATTAAAGAATATAGCCAGAGTACATTCAATAGAAAGTTTTGGAACAGTTGATGGACCTGGAATAAGATTTGTTTTATTTTTACAAGGATGTAGTTTAAAATGTAAATACTGTCATAATAGAGATACATGGGATATGACATTAGGGGAAGAAAAAACATTAGAAGGAATAGTAGAAAAAGTAAATAGATATAAAACATATATGACTTTATCAGGAGGGGGAGTAACAGTTACTGGAGGAGAGCCATTATTACAAGTGAAATTTTTGATAGAATTTTTTAAAAGACTAAAGGAAGAAAATATAAATACATGTATAGATACATCTGGAATGTTTAATATTACAGATGATATTAGAGAAGTATTGAGATATACAGACTTGGTATTATTAGATATAAAACATATAGATGACGAAAAATGTAAGGAATTAGTTGGAACATCAAATAAAAAAGAATTAGAATTTGCAAGGTATTTAAGTGATAATGGTAAAAAAATGTGGATTAGACAAGTATTAGTACCAGGATATACTGATGATGAAAAAGATTTGTTAAGATTAAAAGATTTTTTAGCAACATTGAAAACAGTTGAAAAAGTTCAAATTTTGAAATATCATAGCATGGGAAAATATAAATGGGAAAAACTTGGATTAAAATATGAATTAGAAGGTGTAAGAGATGCAACTATAGAAGATGAAGAAAGAGCTAAAAAAATATTGGAAATCCAATAAATTATATTTGAATGTGAGGAATATGTATGGCATCAAATAAAAGAAGTAGTAGTTTTAATAAACAAAAAGAAATAGAAAAAAAAAGACGAACAAAAAGAAAAATAAGATTAACAGTTTTTATAGTTATAGTAATAATTACAGGAATTATTTCATATCTGTTGAATTCTCCAATATTTAATATAGAAGATATAGAAGTTGTTGGAAATTCGCAGTTAGATAAACAAGAAATCATAGAACAATCAGAAATAAAATTAGGAAAAAGCATATTCACTGTTTCGGATGTAATATCTAAAGTAAGAATAAAACAAAATGGATATATTGAGGATGTTAAAGTTATAAAGAAGATGCCTAATATAATAAAAATTGAAGTTAAGGAAAGAACACCTGAATTTCAAATAAGAACGGAAAATGGGATATACATATATATAGATGAACAAGGATATATTATAGATTATTCACAAGAATTACAAGATTTAGTAACAATAACTGGAATGGAGATAACAGAAGAAAATATTGAAAAAAAGAAAAGACTTGAGGATGAGGATCTTAATATAAAATTAGAAAATATATTACATATAAAAGAGGAAGCAACTAACATAGGAATATATGATAAAATATCTGAAATTCAAACTAGAAATGAATATATTTTAATACTAAGTAGTTTGAATTTAACAATTAATTTAGGAAATGGGACAAATATAAAAGATAGAATGGATTATGTTAAATCTATTATGGAAAAAGAAAATGGAAATTCAGGAACAATAAATGTTAATGGAAATCTGAATGAAGGGTTTATACCATATTTTACAGAAAGTCAGTAATTTTAGAGAGGAAGAGTGCACATGAATAAAAAAATAAAGATTAGTATAATATTAGGTGGAATGTGTGTAGCATTATCTTGCGGAATTGCAGTACAGGTTAGGACAATATCAAAAATCGGAACTACAACAAGTAGGAATTCAACAGAAAATGAACTAAAAGATGCAATATTAAGAACAAAAGAGAATTATGATAATCTGTATACAGATGAAGAAAAAGCAGAAAAACTATTAGAAAATGAAAGAAAAAGTGCAACAGAAAATAATAGTGAATTAACAGAAATACAAGAAAACATAAAAAAAATGAGTACACAATTAGGATTGACAGAGGTTACAGGAAAAGGTGTAATAATTAAAGTTGATGATGCTATAATTCAATCAACTTTTGATCCAAATTCTACGATTGTACATGATACAGACCTTATAAGCATAGTAAATGAGCTAAAAAATGCAGGAGCAGAAGCAATATCTATAAATGATCAAAGAATTGTTGGAACTACGGCTATTGTATGCGATGGAGCAGTTATCAAAATAAATGGGGAAAAAGTAGGTGCACCATTTACAATAAAAGCTATAGGAATGCCAGAATTATTAAAAAATACATACAGAAATGGTGGATATTTAAAAGCATTAGAAGGTGATAGAATTCAAGTTGATTTTAAAACATCTGATAATATAACAATAGCAAAGTATTCTAGAACATATAAGTTTGAATATGCACAGAGAATAAAATAATAATTAAAAGAAAGAGAAAATTTTTATGAAAAAAATGTTTTTTAGCAAAGAAAAGATTGTAATGTCAATAACAGTTGGAATTGCATGTTTTGCATTAATGTTAGTAATGTTTATGCAATTTAAAGTAGTCAAACAAACAGATTTAACATCAATAGAAAATATGAGAGAAGAAGAATTAAGAACAGAACTTTCAGAGTATAGAAAAAAATATTCAGAAATACAAGAAAAATATGAAGAAACAATGAATAAAATTGCTGAGTATCAAACTGAAAAGGAATCTGATGAAAAAACAGCAAAATTACTACAAAGTGAATTAGATGAATTAAGTACATATCTTGGAATGACAGATGTACAAGGTGAAGGGATAACTATTATATTAACAGATAATGGTGGAAAAGAATTAAATGATAGTAGATCTAAAGAAATAATAACTTCAATTTCGAGTTTAGATTTATTGAGGGTAATAAGAGATTTATTTGCTGCAGGAGCGGAAGCAGTTTCTATAAATGATCAAAGAATTATAGGAACAAGTGATATATTTTTGATAGGTTCAAGTAATACACCATTTATACAAGTTAATAGTCAAAGAATAACATCACCATATATAATAAAAGCTATTG
>USDF01000023.1 GCA_900553405.1 uncultured Clostridium sp.
GAAAAGCGAGAAAGGAGCAGTTTATGCCGAGACCAGTAAAATGCAGAAAAGTCTGCCATTTCCCCAATGTTTTAGAATTTCGGCAATACCACTCATACTAACACCGCCGATACCTATCATATAAATATGTTTATATTTTCTTAAATTTTCTATATTTGCCAATTTAAGCACTCCTTTTAATTATATCGTTCATTTCATTGAATTATATAATTTTTTTATGTATTTTTCAATATATTTTGAAAAACTTCTAATGTATATTATGTATTTTTTTATAAAAAGTGAGAATACTAATAAAATAAAAAATATTTTTTCTTAAATTTGTAAAAAAGAGAAGGAAAAAATATTTTTTTGACGAATAATATTATTGTACATAGGAAAAGTGTACAAATATAAAAACAGTAGAAAGAGGTGCTCAATATGCAAATTACAGATGTACGTTTAAGAAAAGTAAATTCAGAAAACAGAATGAAAGCTGTTGCTTCTGTAACATTCGATAATGAATTCGCAGTACACGACATTAAAGTTATCGAAAGCCAAAATGGATTATTCATTGCTATGCCAAGCAGAAAAACTCCAAACGGAGAATTCAAGGATATAGCTCATCCAATCAACGCTGAAACAAGAGAGAAAATTCAAAAAGCTATATTAGAAGCTTATGAAGCTCCAGAAACTGAAGAAACTTCAGAATCAGCAGAATAATATAAAAGTAAAAAAACTTCATTCTTAGAATGAAGTTTTTTGAATATTAGGAAAATTTTCTAAGTAGGAGGAATTTCTGTATCTATTTCATCAATTCATAAATTGCATTTGCGTAAATATTAGTAGCTAACATTAACTTATCAATATCAATAAACTCGTCAGCTTGATGACACATATCTTTATCACCTGGAAAATTCATGCCAAAACAAACAAAATTATCAAATGCTCTTGCATAAGTAGCTCCACCAATTGCTATAGGTTCAAAATTGGTTCCACAAGTTTCATTAAATATTTTACATAGTTTTTGTACGAGTTCACTTTTTTTATCTATAAATAGTGAAGGTTGAATACGTCCTAAAGTAACTTGATTTGGGAATTTTTTTTCAAAGACTTCAACTATTTCATCTGGAGTTTTAGAAACAGGAACTCTTAAATTAATGCCTATATATACTTTGCCATCTTCAATATATAATCTAGAAGTATTTAAAGTAAGAGCTCCAGACTCATCAGTAATATTTAAATTCAAATTTGTACCTGTGTAGTCGTCACCAATTAATTCACTAAAGTTTTTAAAAAGTGGAAAACTCATATTAAAATTCTTAAACAAATCATTTAAAATAATAATTAATTTAGTAATAGCGTTATTACCAAGTTCTGGGTGGGCACTATGTGAAGCTTTTCCGTAAGAACTTAGTTTTATATGATAATCGTCTATTTTATATAAATCTATTTCATAAGAATATTTATTAATTAAATTCTTACATATATTAATGATATTTGTTGTTATTTGAGAGCTTTTGGTTTTTAAAATTGCAGAACAAAACTTAGGAACTACATTGATTGCATTTTGCATACAATCCAGATTTTCTATTGTAATAGGAGTAGTAGATATATACATTCTATTTTTCATGTTATATGTAATATCAGAAAGTTCTTCAGATAAAAATAAAGATATAACAGATTTTTCGGCATAAATACAAGGAAAATCTGCATCTGGACTAAAACCTAAAGAAGGTATTTCTTCGTGAGTTTTATAATATTCTATACATTTCCAGTCTTTTTCTTCGTTTAGACCTACAATTAATCTTACTCTTTTATTTAATATAATATTATTTTCATTTAAATAATCCATAACAGCTTTCATTGCATAAAGGCTTGAAACAACAGGACCTTTGTCATCTATTGCACCTCTACCATATATTCGGTTATCTGCAAGTGTAGGAACAAAAGGGGAATATTTCCAATCTTCTTTTTTTGCAGGTACAACATCTAAATGCCCAACAATACCTATTAAATCTTCACCTTCTCCAAATTCTGCCCATCCACAATAACCATCTACATTTTTTGTTCTAAAACCTAAAGAACTTGCTAAATGCAAAAAATGCTTTAAACAATCACTACAATCTTTTCCAAAAGGAAAAGGAGAGTTTGTTTCTTCTACGGAAATACTCGGAAATGTTATAAGATCACAAATATTTCCTACAATATTTTGCTTATTATCTAAAACATATTTTTTAAACATATTAATACCTCCTATAATAATAATATTATTAATGTTAAAAATTATGAATAAAATAATAGAAATTGATATATTTTAGATATGCTTTTTTATAATAAAAACCCGACCAATTTTGGTCGGGTTTAGGAAATTTTGCATTCTTACATCCATTCATCTTGATGAGAATCAATTATTGAACTTTCAGCATCAGTTACATTATCTAAGGTAAAAATATAATATGGACCTGAAAGATAAGGTTTGAATTTGAAAGGACAATTCTTTAAAAGTGCATCATTACGATAGAAATCAAGAAAGGTTGAAAGTTTTTCCTTTAAAACTAAGATGTTACGTACGTTGTAGTTGTTTAAGTCTTTACTCACTGATAATTTCCTCCTTAAATTATAGACTTTTTGTCTATTACTAAAATTTATTATACTATAAAATAAAAAAAAATGCAAATTTTATGAAAAATAGTAAATAAATGCCTTGACTTTTACGGGAATCCGTTGTATACTAAATAGGCATGTAATAAAAGCGATGAAGTAGAATGTGGCTACATCCTAACGTTGCGTAGGGTGGAGGGAACTTCTATGGAGTATGTCATGGCTTAGACCAGGCGGTAAGTTTTATAAAATAATAAAAGCACTTATCCCAAGATTTTCATGCAATCATTGGGTTTTATATTGGTAATAAAAGAAACACCAGGGTGCGTTTAAAACTTCCGACCAACAATTTTAATTTTAAGGAGGGAAATTGAAAATGGCAACATCAAACAAAGTAGGAAGTGAGAAAATGAGAATAAGACTAAAAGCTTATGATCACGTACTATTAGAAAAGTCTGCTGAACAAATAGTAGAAACTGCTAAAAGAACAGGAGCAAAAGTTTCAGGACCTATTCCATTACCAACACAAAAAGAAATCGTTACAATCTTACGTTCTCCACACAAACACAAAGATTCAAGAGAACAATTTGAAATGAGAACACATAAAAGAGTAATCGACATTCTTTACCCAACACAAAAAACAGTTGATAGTTTAATGAAAATTGATTTACCAGCTGGTGTTGATATCGAAATCAAATTATAATTTTATTACTTTATTAAAGTAAACAACAAAACCAAGCTGATAACAATGAAATGTTATTAGAAAAGAATTTAAAACAAGTATTACGAGGCAAAATTTGATAAAAAAGCGGAGTATACTAATTGCATAT
Organism: uncultured Clostridium sp.; assembly: GCA_900553405.1. GTDB lineage: Bacteria > Bacillota > Clostridia > TANB77 > CAG-508 > UMGS1663. The sequence goes on from USDF01000023.1 coordinate 3,411, forward strand.
GAGCATTTTGAAGAAAATTTTAACGAAGTAAGACGTAGTTTAAAATACTTTTCGGAAAATCAGCCAATAGTTAGGAGGAAATAAAAAATGAAAAAAACAATTATAGGAAAGAAAATTGGAATGACACAAATATTTGATGAAGAAGGAAAAGTTATTCCAGTTACAGTTATTGAAGCAGGACCTTGTGTAATAGCACAAGTAAAATCAGTTGAAACTGATGGTTACAATGCTATCCAATTAGGTTTTGGAGATGTAAAAGAAAGCAAAGTAAATAAACCAGAAAAAGGACACTTTGCAAAAGCTAGTATAACAGCTAAAAAACATTTAAGAGAATTTAGAGTAGACGAAGTAGAAAGCTATAAAGTAGGAGACGAAATAAAAGCTGATACTTTCGTAAAGGGAGACAAAATTGATGTTCAAGGCACATCTAAAGGAAAAGGTTTCCAAGGTGTTATCAAACGTCATGGACAAAGTCGTGGACCAATGGGACATGGTTCTATGTATCATAGAAGACCAGGTTCAATGGGACCAACATCAACTCCAGGTAGAGTATTTAAAGGTAAAAAATTACCAGGACATATGGGAGTTCAAACTATTACAATTCAAAACTTAGATGTTGTAGCAGTTGATATGGACAAAAACGTAATTTTAGTAAAAGGTAGTGTTCCAGGAGTTAAAGGTGCTATCTTAAAAATAAAAACAAGTGTAAAAGCATAAGGAAGGAGGAGAATGAAGAATGCCTAAAATAGACGTATATAGTATAGAAGGAAAGAAAGTTCAAGAAATTGAATTAAAAGATGAAATCTTTGGAATAGTACCAAATGAAGCAGTAGTACATAGCGTACTTGTAAACTTCTTAGCAAATCAAAGACAAGGTACACAAAATACAAAAACAAGATCAGAAGTTCGTGGTGGTGGAAGAAAACCATGGAGACAAAAAGGAACAGGTAGAGCAAGACAAGGTTCTATAAGAGCTCCACAATGGATTAAAGGTGGTATAGCTTTAGGACCAAAACCACGTTCATACTACTACACAGTTAATAAGAAAGAAAAACAATTAGCTGTTAAATCAGTTTTAAGTTCAAAAGTATTAGAAAATACATTAGTAGTTGTAGATTCACTAGATATGAAAGAAATTAAAACTAAAGAAATGGTAAAAGTTTTAAATAACTTAAAAGTAGAAGGAAAAACATTAATGTTATTAGCAGACAAAAACGAAAACGTTCAAAAATCTGCAAGAAACATTGAAGGAGTTAAAACTACATTAGTAAATACAATAAACGTATATGATTTATTAAAATACAAAAATTTAGTTGTAACTCTAGACACTGTTAAAAAATTAGAGGAGGTGTATGCATAATGAGACCAGAAGATATTATTATTGCACCTGTTATAACAGAAAAAAGTAATGAGGCAATAGCAGAAGGTAAATATACTTTCAAAGTAAACAAAAAAGCAACAAAAGTTGATATTGCAAACGCAGTAGAAAAACTATTTGAAGTTAAAGTATTAAATGTAAATACAGTTACTGTAAAAGGTAAAACAAAAAGAGTAGGAAGATATGAAGGAAAAACTTCAGATTGGAAAAAAGCTATCGTAACAATAGATACAAATCCAGAAGACAAAACATATCTTGCAAAAGGCGGAAAAGCTACAAAAATGTCTAAGAAATATAAAGATTCTATAGATGAATTTATGGGAGCTTAGGCTGAATAAATAAAAATCAGCATCTTGCATCGTTGAATTTTAATTTATTCAATAAGGTAGTATTTAATATTAATTAAAAGTATCGAGAAATAACTCGGATAATAAAAAATATCTGCTAATGCGGGGCAGGAAAAGAAAGCCGTAAATAAAAATAGAAAGTAGAGAAACAATCAAAAGCAAGTATTGCTAGGAAGATGAGAAAATATTTTTAAGACTATACATATGTATGTCGAAAAAATATTTGCGAAATCTGACAACGCAAGACGAAGATTTTCATTGTTTCGAGAAGGAGAGATAAAAATGGGAATGAAACATTTCAGACCAACAACTCCATCACTAAGAAATATGACAGTTTCTACATTTGATGAAATTACAAAGAAAACTCCTGAAAAATCTTTATTAACAGTAAAGAAAGAAAAAGCAGGAAGAAACTCATATGGTAGAATCACAGTTCGTCATCAAGGTGGAGGAAATAGACAAAAATACAGAATAATTGATTTTAAAAGAAATAAAGATGATATGACAGCTACTGTAATTGGTATCGAATATGATCCAAACAGAAGTGCAAATATCGCATTAATCGAATATGAAGATGGAACAAGATCTTATATTCTAGCACCAGTAGGATTAACAGATGGTGACAAAGTAGTATCTGGACAAAAAGTTGATATTAAACCAGGTAACTGTATGCCAATCGAATCTATACCAGTAGGTACAATGATTCACAATATCGAATTAAATCCAGGTCAAGGTGGAAAAATGGTTAGAGCAGCAGGTCAAGAAGCACAATTAATGGCTAAAGAAGGAAAATATGCTCACGTAAGACTTCCATCAGGAGAAATGAGATTAGTTATGACAAGATGTAGAGCAACTATCGGAACAGTTGGAAACACAGACCATGAAAACGTTAAATTAGGTAAAGCCGGAAGAACAAGACATATGGGTATTAGACCAACAGTTAGAGGTTCTGTAATGAACCCATGCGATCACCCTCATGGTGGTGGTGAAGGTAGAGCTCCAGTAGGTCACGCAGGACCAATGACACCTTGGGGCAAACCAGCTCTAGGATACAAGACTAGAAAGAAAAACAAAAAATCAAATAAATTTATCGTAAAGAGAAGAAAGTAAGGAGGGAATAAAGAATATGTCAAGATCAAGTAAAAAGACTCCATACATTGCTCCAGAATTATTAAAAAGAGTTGAAGCAATGAACGAATCAGGAGCAAAAGAAGTATTAAAAACATGGTCAAGAGCTTCTACTATATACCCTCAAATGGTAGGACACACAATAGCTGTTCATGATGGTAGAAAACACGTACCTGTTTATATAACAGAAGAAATGATAGGTCATAAATTAGGAGAATTTGCTCCAACAAGAACTTTTAAAGGTCATGCGGGAGAAAAAACAACTAAAAAATAAAAAAAGGGATAAATAATAGATGAGCCCAGTGTGGGACATTTCTTATCCCTTCAGGAATACCTTGGGGAAAGAAGTGTCCCCGTCAGGAGCCTGAACAAGATAGAGTTAAGGAGGAAAAATAACGTGGAAAAACAAGAAATGCAAGAAGTTATTATTCCAGAAGCATGCGCAACACTTAAATACGCTAGAATTTCAGCTAGAAAAGTTAAAATAGTAATAGACTTAATTAGAGGAAAAAGCGTAGATGAAGCTTTAGCAATAGTAAAATATACTCCAAAAGCAGCATCTGAAATAGTAGAAAAATTATTAAAATCAGCAATTGCAAACGCTGAAAACAACCATAATATGGCACACGAAAAACTATACGTTGCAGAAGTATTTGCTAACCAAGGTCCAACTTTAAAAAGAATTAGACCAGCAGCAAAAGGTTCAGCTGTTAGAATTCGTAAAAGAACAAGTCATATAACAATAATATTAAGAGAAAGAGAAGCTTAATTAAAAAATAAAAATGAAAGGAGCCTATAACAATGGGACAAAAAATGGATCCTCATGGATTAAGAGTAGGTGTAATTAAAGACTGGGACTCAAAATGGTATGCAAATAAAAAAGATTTTGCAAACTACCTAGTAGAAGATCACAAAATCCGTGAATATGTTAAGAAAAAATTATATGTTAGCGGAATTTCAAAAATAGAAATTGAAAGAACAGCTAAATTTGTAAAAGTTAATGTTTTCACAGCTAAACCAGGATTAGTAATTGGTAAAGGCGGAAACTTAGCAGAAACTTTAAAAAATGAATTACAAAAAATGATAGGTAAAGAAGTTAATTTAAATATCGTTGAAGTAAAAGATGTTGATACAAATGCACAATTAGTTGCAGAAAATATCGCAGGACAACTAGAAAGAAGAATTTCATTCAGAAGAGCTATGAAACAATGTATGCAAAAAACTATGAAAGCAGGTGCTTTAGGAATTAAAACTGCAGTATCTGGTAGATTAGGTGGAGCAGACATGGCTAGAACTGAATTCTACAAAGAAGGAACAATACCACTTCAAACATTAAGAGCTGATATTGACTATGGATTTGCAGAAGCAGATACAACATATGGAAAAATCGGTGTTAAAGTTTGGATATATAAAGGAGAAGTTCTTCCAGCTAAAAAGAAAGTGGAAGGAGGAGACAAATAATGCCATTAATGCCAAAAAGAACAAAATATAGAAAACAACAAAAAGGTAGAAACAGAGGAAAAGCAATGAGAGGAAATTTCGTATCTGATGGAGAATACGGACTTCAAACAATAGAAGCAGGTTTAATTACAACAAACCAAATTGAATCTGCCCGTGTTGCTATGACTCGTTATATCAAAAGAGGTGGAAAGGTTTGGATAAAAATCTTCCCTGATAAACCAATAACAAAGAAACCAGCAGAAACTCGTATGGGTAAAGGTAAAGGAGCTGTTGAATATTGGGTAGCAGCTGTTAAACCAGGAAGAGTTATGTTTGAAATAGCAGGAGTACCAGAAGAAACAGCTAGAGAAGCTTTAAGATTAGCTGCAATGAAACTATCTGTTAAGTGTAAATTTGTTAAAAAAGAAACTGAAATAGGTGGTGAAAGTGATGAAGATTAGTAAAATAAGAGAAATGTCTTCACCAGAATTAGAAAAAGAATTAGGAGAATTAAAATCTGAATTATTTAAACTAAGATTTAGCTTAGCTACAAACGGATTAGATAATCCTATGAAAATAAAAGAAGTGAAAAAAGACATTGCAAAAATAAATACAGTATTAACTGAAAGAAAATTAGCAGAAAATGCTTAAAATTTTCAAAAACGAGTATTACTAGAAAAGCAAAATGAGTAAAACGCAAGTGTACATTAGTACATCGAGAATTTATGAATGTAGCTTGACGACGTAAGACGAAGTTTTTCAAAGTTTTAGCAAGAAAGGAGATTAGAAAATCATGGAAGAAAGAAATCTTCGTAGAACTTATATAGGAACTGTTAAATCTAATAAAATGGATAAAACAGTTGTAGTAGCTGTAGAAACTAGTGAGAAGAATAAAACATATGGAAAAGTTCAAAAGAAAACATATACTTTAAAAGCTCACGATGAAAATAACGAATGTGGAATCGGAGATAAAGTTCAAGTAATGGAAACAAGACCTTTATCAAAAGATAAAAGATATAGAGTTGTTAAAATAGTAGAAAAGGCTATAATAAAATAAAAATAAAGGTTACCTTGTGCGAGACGATATACAATTGTCCGCAAAGGAATACTAAGGGGAAAGATGTGTCCCCATTAGAATCTGAAACAAGATAGAGAAAAGGAGGACAGCGAAATGGTACAACAACAATCCATATTAAAAGTAGCTGATAACACTGGTGCAAAAGAAATTATGTGTATTAGATGTTTAGGTGGATCTTACAGAAAATATGCTGGAGTTGGAGATGTAATAGTTGCTTCTGTTAAAACAGCAACACCTGGAGGAGTTGTAAAGAAAGGTGATGTAGTTAAAGCAGTAGTAGTTAGAACTAAAAAACCAATTAGAAGAGCAGATGGTTCATATGTAAGATTTGATGAAAATGCAGCAGTTATTATAAAAGAAGATAAAAATCCAAAAGGAACACGTATATTTGGACCTGTTGCAAGAGAATTAAGAGATAAAGATTATATGAAAATTTTGTCATTAGCTCCAGAAGTTCTTTAAGCTGTTAACAAAAATGTCTAGTAGACATTTGAGTGTTACAGATTAAAGATGTAGGTGAGCGAAGCGAACCTGTAATCCTTAGAAAAATGTATGAAAAGTAAATTTTGAAAAGGAAATTAAAGCATATAAAATGATAAAATGAGACCTTAAATATTAAGAAGAAGAGGTGAAATAAAAGAATGAAAATAAGAAAAGGCGATACTGTTCAAGTTTTATCAGGAAATGATAAAGGAAAAACAGGAGAAGTTTTAGAAGTAATACCAAATTCACAAAAAGTTATCGTTAAAGGAATTAACATTAGAAAAAAACATGTTAAACCAAGAAAACAAGGTGAAGAAGGTGGAATTATTCCAGTAGAGTGTGCAATTCACTCAGCAAAAGTAAACGTAGTTTGCCCTAAATGTGGAAAAGCTACAAGAATCGGTTACGAAGTAGAAAAAGACGGAAAAGTACGTGTTTGTAAAAAATGCGGAGCAAAAATAAAATAGAAATTAAGCGTGGAAGGAGGAATACATAAACCATGGAAATATTAAAAGAACAATATCAAAAGGAAGTAGTTCCTGCAATGATGAAAAAATTTAACTACAAATCTGTTATGGAAGTTCCAAAATTAGAAAAAGTAGTAATTAACATAGGATTAGGAGATATAAAAGACAATCCAAAATCATTAGAAAATGCAATGAACGATATAAAAATCATAACTGGTCAAGCACCAATTGTGACAAAAGCTAAAAAAGCTATTGCAGCCTTCAAAATAAGAGAAGGTGTAAATATGGGATGCAAAGTTACATTAAGACAAGGAAAAATGTATGATTTTGTATACAAATTATTTAATGTAGCATTACCAAGAGTAAGAGATTTCAGAGGAGTATCAAAAAATTCTTTTGATGGTAGAGGAAACTACTCAATGGGAATTAAAGAACAATTAATCTTCCCAGAAATCGAATATGATAAAGTAGACAAAATTAGAGGTATGGACATAATTTTCGTTACAACTGCTAAATCAGACGAAGAAGCAAGAGAATTATTAACACTTTTAGGAATGCCTTTTAGAGCATAATAAAGTAAAATAGAAAAGGTTGATTAAAAACGAGTAGTACTAGGAAAACAAGAAAATTTTTATGAAATAATACATTTGTATATTGAAGAAAAATTTTCGAAGTTTGACAACATAATACGAAGTTTATAATCAAAATTTGAGAAAGGAGAAAGCCAATGGCTAAACTATCTTTAAAAGTAAAACAAGCAAGAGAACAAAAATACAAAACAAGAGAATACAATAGATGCAAAATCTGTGGAAGACCACATGCTTACATTAGAAAATACGGAATATGCCGTGTATGCTTTAGAGAATTAGCACACAAAGGTGAAATTCCTGGAGTTAAAAAAGCAAGTTGGTAAAAATTAAAATTTAAAGTAAGGAAAACATAAAAATGTGACCCCTTACCGAAGAAAAGGAGGGAAAATATTTAAATGAATACAACAGACCCAATAGCAGATATGCTAACAAGAATAAGAAACGCAAATAGCTCAAAACATAAAACAGTTGATGTTCCAGCTTCTAATATGAAAAAAGCTATAGCAAAAATATTATTTGAAGAAGGATATATAAAATCATTTGAAGAAATTAATGATGATACACAAGGAATTATAAGAATCACATTAAAATATGATGAAAAAGGTGCTAGAGTAATCGATGGTTTAAGAAGAATTAGTAAACCAGGATTAAGAGTATATGCATCAAAAGACGAATTACCACAAGTTTTAAACGGATTAGGAATAGCTTTAATTTCTACTTCAAAAGGAATCAAAACTGATAAAGAAGCAAGAAAAGAAGGATTAGGCGGAGAAGTTCTAGCTTATGTATGGTAATTAAACTATAATAACGAAATGTAAGTAAGGCGAATTTTAATATCACCTTACCGAGTAGAAAAAGGAGGGAAAACTAAACATGTCAAGAATAGGAAATAAACCTATTACTGTACCAGAAGGTGTAGAAGTAAAATTAGACGGACACCACTTAACAGTAAAAGGACCTAAAGGAACATTAGAAAGAGATATTCATAAAAACATAACTGTTTCTATAGATGGAAATGTTATTACAGTAGCAAGACCAGATGATGAAGCAGAAAATAGAAGTTTACATGGATTAACAAGAACATTAATTTCTAACATGATAGAAGGTGTTCTTAATGAATACAAAAAAGAATTACAAATAGTTGGTGTTGGTTATAGAGCACAAAAACAAGGAAAGAAATTAGTAATGAACTTAGGTTACTCTCATCCAGTAGAAATGGAAGAACCAGAAGGAATTACATTTGATGTACCAAATGCTAACACAATTATAGTAAGAGGAATTGATAAAGAAACAGTTGGTCAAACAGCAGCAGTTGTTAGAACAAAAAGACCACCAGAAGTTTACCATGGAAAAGGTATTAAATATGCTGATGAACATATTAGAAGAAAAGAAGGTAAAGCTGGTAAGAAATAAAACTTAAATTGAATAAAAGAGGATAACTAAAGCCATTTGAACACTAATTCACACGGGAAGGGGATATTACTTAACCTGAGTGGAAGTGACCAAAAGGTAAGGAGTGTCCCCTAACCTTAATAGAAAGGAGAAATCAAGAATGATTACAAAAACAGATAGAAAAGCTGAAAGAACTAGAAGACATATAAGAGTACGTAGAAAAATTAGCGGAACAGCTGATTGCCCAAGATTATGTGTTTATAGAAGTAATAAAAATCTTTTTGTTCAAGTAATTGATGACGTAGCAGGAGTTACTCTTTGCCAAGCATCTACTTTAGATAAAGAAGTAAAAACAAAACATGCTAACAAAGAAGCTGCTAAAGAAGTAGGAGCATTAATTGCAAAAAGAGCAATGGAAAAAAATATTAAAGCTGTTGTTTATGACAGAGGTGGATACATATATCACGGAGTTGTAAAAGAATTAGCTGAAGCTGCAAGAGAAGCAGGACTAGAATTTTAATAGAGACAGATAGTGTAAGTAAGAAAAAACTTACCTAACGAAAAAAGGAGGGAAAATAAAGTGCACGAAGAGAATACACCAGAATTAAAAGAAAAAGTTGTTGCAATTAACAGAGTTGCAAAAGTTGTAAAAGGTGGTAGAACTTTCCGTTTTAGTGCTGTTGTAGTTGTAGGAGACGAAGCAGGACACGTAGGTGTAGGAAATGGAAAAGCAGCAGAAGTTCCAGATGCAATTAAAAAAGCTATTCAAGAAGCTAAAAAGAACTTAATAGAAGTTCCAATCGTAGGAACAACAATACCACACGAATTTATAGGAAAATTTGGTAGCGCAAGTGTTATGTTAAAACCAGCAGCAGAAGGTACTGGAATCATAGCAGGAGGAAGCGTAAGACCAGTTATAGAACTTGCTGGATATAGAGATATCCGTACTAAAGTTTTAGGAACAAATAATCCAAGAAACGTAGTATATGCTACAATCGAAGGATTAAAGAAAATGCAAACAATAGAGCAAGTTGCTGCAAAAAGAGGTAAAAAAGTAGAAGAAATATTATAATTAAAAGAGGAGGTGTAATTCCATAATGAAATTAGACGAATTAAAACCAGCACAAAAAACAGAAACTAAAAAAAGAGTTGGACGTGGAATCGGTTCTGGTCTAGGAAAAACATCAGGAAGAGGTCATAAAGGACAAAAAGCAAGATCTGGTGGAGGAGTTAGACGTGGATTCGAAGGAGGTCAAACACCATTATATAGAAGATTACCAAAAAGAGGATTTACAAATATCCATGCTAAAAATTATACAGAAGTAACTTTAACAATGCTTAACAAATCAAGCAAAGATGAAGTAACTGCTGAAACATTAATAGCAGATGGTATAATATCTAAAGCAAACGACGGAATAGTTGTAATTGCTACAGGTACATTAGAGAAAAAATTAACTGTTAAAGCTGTAAGATTCACTAAAGGAGCTAAGGAAAAAATAGAAGCTTTAGGTGGAAAGACAGAGGTGATCTAGTTGTTTAAAACAATAAGAAATGCACTAAAAACACCTGACGTAAGAAAGAAATTGTTATATACACTAATTTTAATAGTTATATTTAGATTAGGATGTTATATAACAGTTCCAGGTGTAGACAATTTTCAATTAGCAGAAGTATTTAATGGTCAAGGGATGGCATCACTTATAGATTTAATATCAGGAGGAGCTTTTTCTCGTTTATCTATTTTTGCTATGTCAATTAGTCCATATATCACAGCTTCAATTGTTATTCAATTATTAGGAATGGTTATACCAGCACTAGAAAGATTAACAAAAGAAGGTGGAGAAGAAGGAAGAAACAAAATTAATCGCTATACTAAATTATTAACAGTAGTATTAGCATTAATAGAAGGATTAGGAATTTACTTATCTTATCGTTCTTCTGGAATATTTATAGATACTACATTTATGACAGGAGCAACTGTTGTAATATCATTAATGGCAGGAACTGCATTACTTATGTGGCTTGGAGACCAAATTACAAGTAAAGGTATAGGAAATGGTATTTCTATAATTATCTTTGTTGGTATAGTAGCAGGACTTCCAAGTGCAGTTACAACAATTTGGAATTTAATATTTGGAGCAGGAGCATTCTCTACAACAGGTTTATTAATAGCTTTAGCAATTATAATAGGTGCTATACTATTAGTAGCAGGAGTTGTATTTGTACAACAAGCTGAACGTAGAGTTCCTGTACAATATTCAAAAAGAGTAGTTGGAAGAAAAATGGTAGGAGCACAAAATACAAACATACCATTAAAACTTGCTATGGCAGGTGTAATGCCAGTAATTTTTGCTTCATCATTTATGACATTCCCAGCTATGATAATCCAAATGTTTGTACCAGATATTGCTACACAAACAGGATTCTGGAATGTAATATATAATTTCTCAATTGCAACATCAACATCAAATGTAGCAATTGGATATTCAATAGCTAACGCAATAATTTACCTACTATTAATCTTAGGATTCACATATTTCTATACTTATGCAACATTTAATCCAGCAGAAGTATCAAACAATATTAAGAAAAATGGTGGATTCATACCAGGAATAAGAGCAGGAAAACCAACAACAGATTATTTATCATCAATAATCTCAAAATTAACATTATTTGGAGGACTATTCTTAGCAGTAATTGCTATTATACCAATGCTTTTAAGATTCACATCTTTAAATATTGCATTTGGTGGTACTTCAATATTAATCGTAGTTGGAGTTGCATTAGAAACAGTACAACAATTAGAATCACAACTTGTAATGAGACATTACAAAGGATTCTTAGAATAAAAATAAAAAAATGGATGCGGTATAAGCATCTATTTTTTTTCAGCAAAAATTTGCAAAAAAATGTATACTTAACAACTAAAAAAAGATATAATATATAAAGAACATATAAAAGACAATTGAAAAGGAGAAAAAAATTATGAATATAATAATGTTAGGAAAACCTGGCTCAGGAAAAGGAACAGTAGGAAAAATGTTGTCAGAAAGTTTAAATATTACACATATATCAAGTGGAGAATTATTTAGAAGTTATATAAAAAAAGCTGGAGAAATTGGAAAAGAAATAGATAAATATGTATCACAAGGAAATTTAGTTCCAGATGATTTAGCAATAAGATTAGTAGAAAAAAGATTGCAAGAAATAGATTGTAAAAATGGAGTAATATTAGATGGATTTCCAAGAACAATAAAACAAGCCAAAGAATTAGATGAGTTCTTTAAACAAAAAGGTTACAAAATAGATATAGCAGTAGAATTAAGACTATCAGATCAAGATATAATAGATAGAATAGTAAAAAGAATGGTATGTTCAAATGTAGATTGTAGAGAAATATATAATACAGAATTTAAGAAACCAAAACAAGAAGGAATATGTGATAAATGTGGAAGTAAACTTATAAAAAGGGAAGATGACACAATAGAAACAGTTGAACAAAGACTAAAAACATATTATGAAACATCAGCAAAACTAATAGATTATTATAAAGAGCAAGATTTATTATATGCAGTTAAATTAAATATACATTCAGGAAAAACTTCAGAAGATGTTGCAAAAGAGGTAAAAGAATATTTGAATAAATAAAAAACAAGCCTTGAACAATAGGGACGGTCCTCTTTGTATCGAAATCGGAACAATAGGGACACTCTTTTTAAAGTAAACTAATAGGGACGGGACATTCTAGTTTAACAAGTATTATGTCAAAAATTGTCGATATTTTCTTAAAATAAATTTACAACATTATGTTTATAATGAGCACAAAATGTGGTATAAATAGAACAATCTATTTAGCACATTTTGTGCTTGTATTAATTTCTAAAAAATTAAATCAAATTATTCGAATAAAATTAATTCTAAAAAAATCCAAAAAAGTAAAAAAATAAGAGAAAGGAGATGAAAAAATAACAATATAATGTTATAATAAGAAAGGAGAAAACGAATGCCTACAATTAGTATGTTTTATGGAATAGTTATTAAAATGTATTATGATGAACATAATCCACTACATTTTCATGCGTTCTATGGAGAATATAAAGCTATGTTCAATTTAGATGGAGAATTAATGGAAGGAAATATTCCAAATTCAAAAGCAAAGTTAATTACAGCATGGACATTAATACATAAAGATGAACTAATGGCAAATTGGCAATTAGCTAAAGATAGTGAAGTTTTATATAATATAAAACCTTTAGATTAATAGGGGGAAAATAAAGATGAGAGAAGTAAAAGAAGTTCAAGTATTACCAGATTATAGATTATTGCTTACTTTTGACAATAATGAAAAAAGGATAAAAGATATGAAGCCATATTTAGAGAAAGGTGTATTTCAAAAATTGAAAGAAAAAACTTTTTTTAATAAAGTAGAAATATCTTTTGGAACAATTTCTTGGGGAGATAAAATAGACATTTGTGCAGATAGTTTATATGAAACAAGTGAAGAGATAGAGTAGAATATAAAAATCCAAGAAAAAGCTAGAAAAAATGTTTATTTTTTCTAGCTTTTATGTTATAATGAATGTTAGTGGGTAAGAGAAAGAAGGAAAAATAATGGTAACAATAAAATCAAAACAAGAAATAGAAAAAATGATAGAAGCATGTAAAATTGCAGATTTAGCACAAAGAGCAGTAGAAAAAGCAATAAAACCAGGAGTTTCTACATGGGAGTTAGACAAAATTGCAGAAAATGAAATGAAAAAGTATGGTGCAATTCCAGCGGAAAAAGGTTATCCAAGCGGAGTAAAAGGAGTTCCAGACTTTCCAGGTTCAATATGTGCATCTGTAAACGACGAAGTAATACACGGAATACCATCTAAAAGAGTTATATTAAGAGAAGGAGATATAATCAGTATAGACCTAGTAGCTTATAAAGATGGATTTAATGGAGATTGTGCAAGAACATATGCAGTTGGAAAAATAGATAAAGCTTCACAAAAATTAATAGAAGTAACAAAACAAGCCTTCTTTGAAGGAATTAAATATGCTAAAAAAGGCAATCGTATAGGAGATGTATCACATGCGATTGGAGAATTCGTAGAAAAGAACGGATTCAATGTTGTAAAAGAATTTCAAGGACATGGAATAGGAAGACAAATGCATGAAGATCCAGGAATACCAAACTATGGAAAACAAGGAAGAGGAATAAGATTAGAACCAGGCATGACACTTGCTATAGAACCTATGGTAATGGCAGGTTCAGATGAAATTTTAGAATTAGAAGATGGCTGGACAATAATAACAGAAGATGGGCAAAGAGCAGCACATTATGAAAATACAATTTTAATTACAGAAAATGAGCCAGAAATCTTGACAAAGAATTAAAAGTATTATATACTATATTAGCTATTATATGCATAATTGGAAAATTATGTGACAAAATTTGATTTTTATTATACAAAATCATAGAAAATTGGAGGAAAAAATGGCAAAAGAGGATGTTATTGAAATAGAAGGAACAGTAGTAGAAACACTACCAAATACAAATTTCAAAGTAGAACTTGAAAATGGACATCAAATATTAGCTCATATTTCTGGTAAATTAAGAATGAACTATATTAAAATTTTACCAGGAGACAAAGTAAAAGTAGAACTTTCACCATATGACTTAACAAGAGGACGTATTACTTGGAGAGCAAAATAAATTAAGTTAAAAAAATTATGTAATACAAAGTAGGCTATGAGGTGCTTTGGTGAGATGTATAAATCTCATTTAGCCTGATATCTTATACATCTGACCATTACACATCATATATTATGTATTACATAATTTTAATTAGGTTATAAAGATAATCAAAATTGCAGGAGGTGTGGTTAAGAATGAAAGTAAGACCATCAGTAAAGAAAATTTGCGAAAAATGCAAAATTATTAAAAGAAAAGGTGTTATTAGGGTAATTTGTGAAAATCCAAAACACAAACAAAGACAAGGTTAATTGTATACCAAAACTGATACTAACATAAATTAGAGGCGGCTGTAGATTCAATTTAGAATTTATAAAATCCAATTTATGTTTTTATACATGTCTATAAGAAGAATAAAGATTGGACCTTTCCAATGCATTTCACCTTTATACTTCTAAGATAGACAAACTATATTAATAATTAAAATAAAACATGGAGGTGCTAAAAAAGTATGGCTCGTATAGCAGGAGTAGATTTACCTAGAGAAAAAAGAGTAGAAATAGGACTTACATATATATATGGTATAGGACTATCAACTTCTCAAAAAATATTAAAAGATGCTGGTGTAAATCCAGATACAAGAGTTAAAGATTTAACAGCAGAGCAAGAACAAGCAATAAGAAAAGCAATGGAAGGAATGACAGTTGAAGGAGACTTAAGAAGAGAAGTTGCTTTAAACATTAAAAGACTTACAGAAATTGGTTGTTATAGAGGATTAAGACATAGAAGAGGTCTTCCAGTAAGAGGACAAAGAACAAAAACTAATGCTCGTACAAGAAAAGGACCAAGAAAATTAGTAAGTAAAAGCAAGAAATAATAGCAAGGAGAACACCATAGCTATTTGAACACTAATTCACAAGGAAAAGGAACAATCCTTAAACCAAGTGAGAGTGGCAAAGAGGTAAGGAGAGTGTCCCCTGACATATAATAAGGAGGTAAAACAAATGGCAAAGCCTGTAACAAAAAGAACAACAACTAGAAGAAGAGATAGAAAAAATATCGAAAAAGGTATGGCTCATATTCATTCTAGCTTTAACAATACAATAGTTACAATTACTGATGTTCAAGGAAATGCAATTTCTTGGGCAAGTGCCGGAGAATTAGGATTCAAAGGTTCTAGAAAAAGTACACCATTTGCAGCTGGAGAAGCTGCAGAAACAGCTGCTAAAGCAGCAATGGAACATGGTTTAAAATCAGTTGAAGTATTTGTAAAAGGACCTGGTTCAGGACGTGAAGCAGCAATCCGTTCATTACAAGCAGCTGGATTAGAAATTAGTAGCATTAAAGATGTTACACCAATTCCACACAATGGTTGTAGACCACCAAAAAGACGTAGAGTATAAAAATAAAAAAGGAGAACATTAAAAACTGACATCATTAATTCACAAGAGTGGGACATATCTTGTCCCTAGTGAGATGGCAGAAGGTAAAGATGTGTCCCCTACATAAATTAAAGGAGGAAATATAGAAATGGCAAGATATAAAGACGAACAATGCCGTATTTGCCGTAGAGAAGGACAAAAGTTATTCTTAAAAGGTTCAAGATGTTATACAGATAAATGCAGTATTTCAAGAAGAAATTATGCTCCTGGACAAAATGGACAAAAAAAGAAGAAACTTTCTGAATATGGTACTCAATTAAGAGAAAAACAAAAAACAAAAGCATTCTATGGAGTAAGCGAAAAGCAATTTAGAAGATATTTTGATATGGCTTCTAAAACAAAAGGTAAAACAGGTGAAGTTTTACTACAAATCCTAGAAAGTAGATTAGATAATATAGTATATAGATTAGGATATGGAAGCTCAAGAGCTCAAGCTAGAATGTTAGTAACACACGGAACTTTTGAAGTAAATGGACAAAAAGTTGATATTCCATCTTACTTAGTAAAAGCCGGAGATGTAATTTCTGTTAGAGAAAACAGAAAAGATAATGGAGCAATAAAACTAAATGTAGAAGAAAACGCTGCAAGACCTGTTCCAGAATGGTTAGAAAAAGATGTAGAAAAATTAAGTGGTAAAGTAGTAAGATTAGCATCTAGAGAAGATGTTGACCTACCAGTAGAAGAACATTTAATAGTAGAGCTTTACTCTAAATAATAGAAAAGTAATAAAATATTTTTTTATAAATATTTTAAATCTTTTAAAAGTTATATATTGTGTTTTAAGAAGTAAAGTACTAGGGAAAGTTTAAATAAAAGGCTTATATAGTAACCTCGCACTTAGAACTTCTAAAATAGGAGGTAAAAATGATAGAATTTGAAAGGCCAAATATTAAATGCTTAGAAATAGACAATGAAACAAATTATGCAAAATTTGTTTGTGAACCATTAGAGCGTGGTTATGGAGTAACAATAGGAAACTCATTAAGAAGAATCCTACTTTCTTCATTACCAGGAGCTGCAATAACAAGTGTAAAAATTGAAGGCGTAGTACATGAGTTTTCTACAATAGCAAATGTTGTAGAAGATGTACCAGAAATTATAGTTAATTTAAAAATGGTAAGATTAAAACTTCATGAAAATGAAGAAAAAACAATCCGTATAGATGTTAAAGGTGAAGGAGAAGTAACTGCTGGCGATATTATTACAGATGATGGTGTAGAAGTATTAAATCCAGAATTACATATAGCAACTTTATCTGAAGGAGCACATCTTCAAATGGAAATGACTGTTGAAATGGGTAGAGGATACAATTCAGCAGAAAAAAATAAAAAAGATAATCAACCTTTAGGGGTATTACCAATAGATTCTATATTTACACCAGTTAAGAAAGTAAACTATGCAGTAGAAAATACAAGAGTTGGTCAAAATATAGATTTTGATAAATTGACAATTGAATTATGGACAGACGGAAGTTTAGCACCATATGAAGCATTAAGCTTAGCTGCTAAAGTTATGACAAGTCACTTAGAATTATTCATAGACTTATCTGAAACTGCTAAAAATACACAAGTAATGATAGAGAAAGAAGAAGATAAGAAGGAAAAAGTTCTAGAAATGTCAATTGAAGATTTAGAATTATCTGTAAGATCATTTAATTGTCTAAAGAGAGCTGGTATTTCAACAGTAGAAGATATTACAAATATGACAGAATCAGAAATGATGAAAGTTAGAAATTTAGGTAAAAAATCATTAGATGAAGTAACATTTAAATTACGTTCATTAGGACTTGATTTTGCTCAAGAAGAAGAATAGAATAGAAAGAGGAGGAAAATACAGTGGCAACAAATAGAAAATTAGGTAGAACAACTGATATTCGTAAAGCAATGTTAAAAACTGGTTTAACAGACTTAATTTTACATGGAAAAATTGAAACCACAGAAGCAAGAGCCAAAGAAATTAGATCAATGGCTGATAGCATTATTTCCTTAGCAATAAAAGAAAAAGATAATTTTGAAATGGTAGACGTTAAAGTTGTAAAAGCAAAATTAGATAGCAAAGGAAATAAAGAAACAGAACTTGTAAAAAGTAAAAATGGTAAAGAATATTTAAAAGTTGTAAAAGAAGAAAAAACAGAAAAAAGACAAAAAGATATGCCAAGTAGATTAAATGCAAGAAGAAAAATGATGAGAATGCTAAATAAGGTAAAAGATGAAAATGGAAACAACATTGATTTACCAACAAAATTATTTGGTGAAATTGCTACAAAATACGAAGGTAGAGTTGGTGGTTATACACGTATAATCAAAGCTGGACCACGTAGAGGAGATGCAGCAGAAGTTGTAATTTTACAATTAGTTTAATAAAAAACAAATAAAAAGACCTAGTTTAACTAGGCTTTTTTATATTCTAGGAAAGTTATCATAGTATGGTAACTTTCTGTAGAAGATAAATATGGCGAGCCTTAGATTTTCTTAAAATTTGCATTTGTTAGAAAATCTTAGGCTCGTCTTTTTATATTGCCTTTTTATTTTGAAAAAAATCTTATAAAAAATCAAGAAAATTTACCAAAACACTTGTATTTTAAGGTAAAATAGTGTATACTAATCATGTAAACAAAATGAATTAGCAAAGAGCGGAAACAAATTCCGCTCTTTACTTGTATGATAAGGAGGAAAAGCTTTGGCTAGTATCGAAGAAAAAGTAGAAAGCTTAATTAAAGAAAAAATTCAAGGATTAGGTTATGAACTTTATGACGTACAATATGCGAAAGAAGGAAAAGACTATTTTTTAAGAGTATTTATTGACAAAGAAGATGGGATAGACTTAAATGATTGTGAAAAGGTAAGCAATGAAATAAACCCATTATTAGATGAAAAAGACTTTATAAAGGAAATGTATTTTTTAGAAGTTTCATCACCAGGAATTGAAAGAGTATTAAGAAAAGATGAACATCTAAAAGATTCAATAGGAAAAGAAATAGAAGTAAAGCTATTTAAACCTATAGAAAAACAAAAAGAATTTGTAGGAATTTTAGAAGATTACAATGAAGAAAAAATAATACTTGGTTTAGAAGAAAACGAAGAAAAAATAGAAATAGAAAGAAAAAATATATCATTAATGAAATTAAAATTTAATTGGTAATGTACATAAAATAATTAATAAAAAAAAATGAAATTTATTGATGAAAATCTTAAATTATAAAAAAACAATTAAACTGTAACAATTTAAAAATTAAAATATAAAAGTAAGGAAAGGAATGATTCAAAAAATGAAGAAGAAAGAAAAAAGAGGAAATGAACCAGCAATTGATAGTACAAATTTAATTTTAGCAATGGAGGAATTAGAAAAAGAAAGTGGTATTCAAAAGGATTACTTACTAGAAGCTATTGAAACAGCATTAGTTACAGCATATAAGAAAAACTATGATTGTGAAGACGAAAATGTAAAGATTACAATGGATAAAGAAACAGGCGAAATTCATGTTTATATGCAAAAAGAAATAGTTGAAGAAGTAGAAAACGAAAAGACACAAATGTCATTAGAAGAAGCAAAAACAATAGACAAAAAATATAAAGTTGGAGATGTTTATGAGCAAGAATTAGTGCCAAAAAACTTTGGTAGAATTGCAGCAGGAACAGCTAAACAAGTTATTGTTCAAAAAATAAGAGAAGCATCTAGAGAATTCTTATACAACGAATACAATGAAAGAAAAGGAGAAATAGTTTCAGGAATAGTTCAAAAAGCAGATGGTGGAGTAGTTGTTGTTGACTTGGGTAGAATAGAAGGAATAATGACAGTAAAAGAACAAATACCTACAGAAAAATATCATGTAAATGATAAAATAAGAGCTTGTATTATAGATGTAGAAAGAGGATTAAAAGGAAGTACACAAGTTATGATATCAAGAGCACATAATGATTTTGTAAGAAAATTATTTGAACTTGAGATTCCAGAAATATATGAAGGTCTAATAGAAATAAAAAGTGTTTCAAGAGATCCAGGAAAAAGATGTAAAGTAGCAGTGTATTCACAAAATCCTAATATAGATCCAGTTGGTTCTTGTGTAGGACAAAAAGGAATTCGTATACAAAATATTATAAATGAGTTAAATGGCGAAAAAATAGATGTTATAGAATGGAATGAAGATCCAGCAATTTATATTTCATCAGCATTACTTCCAGCACAAGTAATGGCAGTAGATATTAAAGATGAAGAGCATTTTGCTCAAGTAATTGTACCAGATGACCAATTATCTTTAGCAATAGGAAAAGCAGGACAAAATGCAAGATTAGCAGCAAAACTTACAAATTGGAAAATAGATATTAAGAGTGAAAGTCAATTTAGAGAAATGATAATGAATATGCAAAATGAAGAGGCAAAAACTGAAGAAAAAGAAGAAACACAAGAAGTAGAAGAATAAAAGTACTAGGAATAAACAGCTAGTCTTAGAATACAATAAAATAAAGGTGTGATTAACGTGAAAGAAATACCAAAACGTACATGTATTGGTTGTAATGAAATTAAATTAAAAAAAGAGCTAATACGTATTGTAAAAAATAAAGAAGGACAAATATTTATAGATAGAACAGGAAAAGCAAATGGTAGAGGAGCATACATTTGTGATAATATAGAATGTTTAGAAAAAGCTATAAAAACCAAAAGACTAGAGAGAACATTTGAAACAAATATAGATGCTAAATTATATGAAGAATTAAAGAATACTTTAAAATAGAAAGTACTTTTTTAGAGGTGAAATAATTGATTGATAATAAAATATATGGTCTGTTGGGACTAGCAAGACGAGCAGGAAAAATAAGTTTTGGTACAGAAAGTGCTAAAGAAATAATAGAAAAACATAAAGCAAAACTTGTAATTGTTGCTAAAGATTGTAGCGATAGAACAAAGAAAAATTTCGAATTGGCATGTAAGAATGATGATATACCAGTTAGAGTGTTCGGAACAATAGAAGATTTAAGTAAAAGTATAGGACAAAATAATAAAGCTATAATAGTTATAAAAGATGAAAACTTTGCTAAGGAACTATTAAAAAAAATTGATGGGGGTGAAATTATTGGGTAAGATAAAAATACATGAAATAGCAAAAGAGATTGGCTTAACCAGTAAAGAAATAATAGAAAAGGCAAAAGAATTAGGAATTGAAGCTAAAACTCATATGAGTGGAGTAGAAGAACAAGAAGCTGAAAAAATAAAAAATGCTTTTCAAAAAATAGAAAAGAAATTAGAAGCTAAAAAAGAAGAAACTAAGAAAGACGAAAAGAAAAAAGAAGAAAAGAAACCATCTGCTCCTGTAATTATAAGAAGAGAGGTTATAATTACAGATGAAGAAGAAAAGCAAAAAGAAAAAGAAGCTAAACAAAAAGAACAAAAAAATAAACAAGTAGGTTTTGTAGAAAGAAATAAAAATGCAGATTATAATATTGTGTATAGAAACAAGCCTACAAAACCAATGACAGTAAGTGAATTATTTGGAATTGGTAAAAAAGAAGAACCAAAGAAAGAAGTAAAACAAGAAATAAAACAAGAAGAAAAGAAAGAGGACGTAGTAAAAAAACAAGAAAATATGGTAGAAACTAAACAAAAACAAACAGAAACTAAAGAATATAATAAAGAAAGCAGAAACCCAAATTACAAAAATAATCAAAATGGATTCCAAAACAGAAATAATAATCAATCATCTTTTAGAAATAGAGATAATCAAAATAGAGAAAGAGGAAATTTCCAAAATAGAGAAAATGGTGGATTCCAAAGACGTGAAAACAATGGCTTCCAAAAGCGTGAAAATAATGGCTTTAGAAATAATCAAAATAGAAATCAAAATGGTGGAAATTTTAATCGTGAAAGAAGACCATTAGATGAAAGAGGAATTGATAAAAATATAAAAGACATAATGGCTACAGATATTGTAGAAAAAGAAAACCAAAGAGACTTTGGAAGCAAAGCAATTGATAAAGCAAAATTTGAAAGAAAAGAAGAAAAAAATCAAAATCAAAAAGCAAACAAAAATAAAAAAGGCGGAAGATTTAATGAAGAATTTGATGGTGGAAAATTAAAAGACTTAAAACAAGTAGATAGACTATCAAATATGTTTGATGACCAAGAGGGTGGAATGCTTGATTATTATGATTTAACAACAGCAAGAGGAAAAAGAAATAAGAAGAAATCAGCTAAAACTCAAGAAGACAGAACACAAAAAATATTCAAACTAACAGAAATCACAATTCCAGAATCTATTACAGTTAAAGATTTAGCAGTAGAGTTAAAGAAAACATCAGCAGAAGTTATTAAAAAACTATTTGGATTTGGAATAATGGCAACAATAAATAATGACTTAGATTTTGATACAGCATTTTTAGTAGCAGAAGAATTTGGTGTAACAGCTAAAAAGAAAGAAGAAGTAAAAGAAGAAGATATCTTATTTGACGATTCAGAAGACAAAGAAGATGAATTACAACCAAGACCACCAGTAGTAGTTGTTATGGGTCACGTAGATCATGGTAAAACATCTCTACTAGATGCAATTCGTAAAACTAATGTAATTGAAGGAGAAGCTGGAGGAATTACACAAGCAATAGGTGCTTATATGGTAAACATTAATGGAAGAGATATTACTTTCTTAGATACACCAGGACACGAAGCATTTACAAGTATGCGTGCAAGAGGAGCTCAAATTACAGATATTGCAATATTAGTAGTTGCAGCAAATGATGGTGTTATGCCACAAACTGTAGAAGCTATTAATCATGCTAAAGCTGCAGGAATTCCAATTATAGTTGCAGTAAACAAAATAGATTTACCAGAAGCAAACGTAGACAAAGTAAAACAAGAATTAATGAAATATGAATTAGTACCAGAAGAATGGGGTGGAGATACAATTTATGTACCTATCTCAGCTAAAAAACATATAAATATAGACGAATTATTAGAAATGGTATTATTACAAGCAGACGTATTAGAATTAAAAGCAAATCCTAATAAACAAGCTAAAGGTGCAGTTATAGAAGCAAGACTAGATAAAGCAAAAGGACCAATTGCTTCAATGTTAGTACAAAGAGGTACACTAGATGTTGGAGATACAATAGTTGTAGGTTCTTCAATTGGTAGAATTAGAGCAATGAAAAATGATAAAGGTCAAAGAGTAAAGAAAGCTGGACCATCTACACCAGTTGAAATAATGGGATTAAC